>PMXD01000337.1 GCA_003165895.1 Bacteroidota bacterium
ATACATTTTTATCGCAAAGGCGCGAAGGTTAAATGCAGAAGCCGCAAAGGAGTTATTCTTTGCGGCTTCTGCATTTCTATTTTCTTGGCGACTTTGCGTGAATAAATGTATTCTACTTACTCATCTCCGCAAAATACTGATAGAAGTAAGGTAGAGTCTCAATGCCTTTGTAGTAGTTAAAGAGGCCATATTTCTCATTGGGAGAATGTATAGCATCGCTATCTAAACCAAAGCCCAGCAACACGGATTTAATACCCAGTACTTTTTCAAACATAGTTACAATAGGAATGCTTCCTCCGCTTCTTAAAGGGATTGGCGTTTTACCGAAAGTCTTTTCCATCGCTTTGGCTGCAGCTTTGTAGGCAATGGAATCCGTTGGCGTAACAGCAGCCTCGCCGCCGTGGTGAGGACTTACTTTTACTTTTACATAAGCCGGTGCTATCTTTTTAAAATGGGCTTCAAACAAGGCCATAATTTTCTCGCTTTTCTGGTTGGGCACCAGGCGCATGGATATTTTTGCATGTGCTTTTGATGGTAACACTGTTTTAGCACCTTCGCCGGTATAACCTCCCCAAATTCCATTCACATCTAACGTTGGACGGATGGATGTTCGCTCTAAGGTAGAGTAACCGGTTTCACCTTTTACTTCGTTAATATCCAAATGCTTTTTGTATTCGTCTAAACTAAATGGTGCTGCAGCCATTTGAGCACGTTCCTCTTTCGAAACTTCCTGCACATCATCATAAAAACCGGGTATGGTTACTTTGCCGTCTTTATCCTGAAGCGATGCAATCATATCGCACAACACATTAATCGGGTTGGCAACGGCGCCTCCGTATACACCGGAATGCAAATCGCGGTTAGGCCCGGTAACTTCAAC
Organism: Bacteroidota bacterium; assembly: GCA_003165895.1. GTDB lineage: Bacteria > Bacteroidota > Bacteroidia > Chitinophagales > LD1 > Bog-950. Next base: position 881 of record PMXD01000337.1, read on the forward strand.
TTCCAGGTAAGCTAAGCCGCGTAAGCCGGTTGTAATTGAAGGAGTGTCATTCGATAACATGGAGGTATCAGAAATAAGCACCACATCCGATTTTAGCCTGTCTTTGTTTGATACTGCAAAGCTTTCCAGGTTAACTGAGCCTACTTCTTCTTCACCTTCTATCATAAATTTTATGTTGCAGGGAAGCACATTGTTTTTTAGCATCATTTCAAACGCTTTTACGTGCATATACATTTGCCCTTTATCATCGGCCGAGCCGCGGGCATAAATGTCACCATCTTTAATTACCGGTTCAAAAGGAGGGGAGTGCCATAAATTTAAGGGGTCTACAGGTTGCACATCATAGTGGCCATAAACCAATACGGTAGGTAGTTTGGTATCTATAATTTTCTCGCCGTAAACAATAGGGTAGCCTTTGGTAGGGCAAACTTCTACTTTATCAGCACCGGCGGTTATCAATTGCTGCTTTACAAATTCGGCTGCGCGGTTTACATCGGCTGAATATTTTACATCGGCGCTAATTGAGGGTATCCGCAACAGGTCGAACAACTCGTTCAGAAATCTTTCTTTATTACTTTCGAGATATGGTTTTAACTGATCCATGATTTAGCGTTTTGAAGGTTAAGCGATGGGCGAAAGTAGTAAATAAGAGAAAAGAAGCTAGCCACAAAGGCACTAAGAACACTAAGTTTTGGGAAGAATTATTGATAGGATTTTGGTGCTGAGTTTTAACCGGGCATTTGACTTTTAGAAGATTTTAGCAGTATAAAATGTATTCCTTAGTGCCCTTAGTGCCTTTGTGGCTAACAACTTAATTCGTTAAAGCATGTCACAGATAATCATTACCACACCTCGGTTAAAGCTCCGGCATTGGAAAGACGAAGAAGCGGAGCCGTTCATTAAAATGAACATGGATAAGGAGGTGATGCGCTTCTTCCCATCCACACAAACTGCGGAAGAAACCATAGCGCAGATAGGCCGGATAAAGCAACATTTTACCGATTTTGGATATGGCCTTTATGCGGTTGAGAGGACCGATAATGGGCAATTTATTGGCTATACCGGTTTTGCACATCCGCGGTTTGAAAGCTTTTTTACGCCGTGTGTAGAGATTGGCTGGCGATTGGGTAAAGATAACTGGCACCAGGGTTTTGCCACTGAGGCGGCATTAGCTTGCATAAAGTATGGCTTTGATGAAATCGGGTTTANNACCGCTGTAATTAATAAACCCTCTGAAAACGTGATGGAGAGGGCCGGCTTAAACCGCGTTGGTGATTTTGAACACCCTGCCCTGCCTGATGGCCATATTTTGAAACCCCACGTGCTTTATAAAATTGCCCTTAATAATGTTGACCTTTGAGACAAATGGATTTATTATTTTCGATTTATCGGTTATCAACAAAAAGGCTGTGCGTATAGCGGTCGGACAAAATACCTTTACACACGGCGGTTTTAATAATATTGTAAAGTAAATATTAACACTATGGTGCTTCGGCTTTTTCACACTTTACTCTGTGCCATTTTATTCTTTTCGGTTTCTGTTGCTCAGAAGCATGAAGAACTTCCGAAGTTCCAGGAACATATTGTGAGGGACAGGGAAACGGCTTCATCTATTGCCAGCGATTTTAATATTAAGCTCAAATTTTTTTTGATGCTTAATAATTTTCCGGATAGCGTTAAGTTAAAGCCCGGGCAAAAGGTTTTAATCAGGCAATTGAAAGAGGGAGAAACGGTTGAAAAAGAGGGTGCGTATTATGCCTCAAAACCAGCTGTAACTTCGCCTCGGGATGAAGAAACCACGGAAAGCAGGAAATCTTCCCCTGCTAAAACATCAACGGCTAAAAAGAGAAATAACGAGGCCGCAGATAGCGACAAAAATAGCCCGCTCATAGGACCCGACGGAACAAAATATAGCCTTGCCAGCGGTGGTTTCCATGTTGTACAAAAAGGGCAAACCTTTTACCGCATTGCTTTGATATATCACCTGACGATGGACCAGTTAAAAGCACTTAACAATATGACCACTACGGACATTAAAGTGGGGCAGGAGTTAAGAGTTACCAAATAGGCCCTGCCATACTGGAGTTCCGGCTTCCATTATAAGCCGCTATCAGTTATCTTTGCCTGCTATGGCCGAAAATCATTTAAAGTGGTATAATAAAACGCTGCATCACTATCTGAGTAATGATGAAATAAAGATGGTGATGCAAAAGAGCGATTGGAAAGGCGCGCTCGAAATTGCAACAACCTGGGGCTGGATTGCGTTTGCGTTTTTGCTATCTGGCTTATTTCCTAATCCTGTTACAATTATTATTTCACTTTTTATTATTGGGGGAAAACAGCTGGCTTGCGCCATTATCCTGCACGATTGCTCGCACGATTCTGTTTTTACCAGCAACAAGCTCAATACATTTATAGGTAATTGGTTTGGCGCATATCCTATTTTGCATGATTTGAAAAAATACCGCCCTTACCATACCCAACACCATATCAACACCGGTTTGGCAGATGACCCGGATTTAAGCCTTACCAAAGGTTACCCAACCACTGTCATTAGCATGGCGCGCAAATTTGGCCGCGACCTTGTAGGTGTATCCGGCGCCAAGGCAAACTTTGCCGTAATATTTATGCAACTGGGCTTTATTAAATATGCTTTGAATGGTACTGCAGAATGGTTATCGGTAAAAGGAAAAAGTGCCTGGAATATTATTAAAAATGCCGCTCAGAATTTAGCAGGGCCGGTGGCTGCAAACCTTATTTTGTTTCTGATTTTGTATGCCTGCGGCAAACCCTGGTTGTACCTGCTTTGGTGGGGCGCATTGTTAACCACTTTTAATTTCTCATTGCGCGTAAGGAGTATGGCTGAGCATAGTATGGTGGAGGATAGAGCCAATCCGCAAAAGAATACGCGTACTACCTACGCCAATTTTTTTGAGCGTATATTATTTGCACCCCACCATGTAAACTACCATGCGGAACATCATTTATGCATGGGCGCGCCATCCTACAACCTGCCTAAAATGCACAGGTTGTTATTGGAGCGGGGTTACTTTAATGAAGGGGCTTTGGAGCCGAATTATTGGAGTGTGGTTAAGAGGGCGGTGGTTAGTTTTCCGGATGGTGGGGAAGAGGAGAGGGCGGCTACATAGAAAGCCCTGAAAGGGCGATAAGATATCAGCGTAGGGTGAAGCCCTACGTACAATGAATCAAACAATAAAAAGCCCTGAAAGGGCGTAAGAAAGAATATGGGCCAATCATTAGTAAAGAACTACCTGCACATCGTGTTTAGCACAAAAAACAGGGTGCCTTTAATTGGTGAAGATATAAAAAATAAGTTGTACGCGTATTTAGGCGGTATATGCAACGAATTGGAGTGTAACCCCATAATAATCGACGGCCATGTTGACCATGTTCATCTTCTTTGTTTGCTATCTAAAAAAATAGCATTGGTTAAGCTTTTAGAGGAACTTAAATCACATTCATCAAAGTGGGTGAAGTTGAAAGATGATAAGCTAAAGAATTTTTATTGGCAGGATGGTTACGGCGCTTTTTCGATTAACCCCAGCGAAATTGATACCGTGGTTAAATATATTTCAGATCAGAAAGAACATCATAAAACAAAAACATTTCAGGATGAATACC
>PMXD01000362.1 GCA_003165895.1 Bacteroidota bacterium
TTATTTTGGAACTGTTACTAAGTGATATCCGTTAATTGCGGAGGCAAGGTCAGCCATGAGGGCATCCTTGGGTTGCTCACAGATTTGGCGGGCGTATTCGAGGGCGCGCTGTAATCCTTCCCCGGCTTTTGTTATTTCCCATACCAAACCTATTTCGTAAGCGCGTTGTGCTGTTATTTTTTGACCGGTGATGATTAAAGGCAATGCAGCGCCATGCCCTATAAGCCGGGGGAGATAGACAGTTCCACCATCGGCCAGGGGAACGCCCCATCTTCTGCACGAAACAGAGAAAGTTGCCTGGTCTTCAGCCAGCCTTATGTGGCCGTGACTGTATAATTCCAATCCACCTGCGTAAGTGTAACCTTGTGTAACTGTTATTACCGGTTTGGTTTGCACTATACGTGTGCCCCCCATGGGGCCTGTACCTTGTTGCACAAAATTTTCAACTTCCTCCTGGTTTGCGTTTATATCTACAAGGCCGTTCAGGGCTTTTAAATCGGCGCCGGAACAAAAGGATTCATCTCCTGCGCCATGCAAAACGGCAACGGTTAAACTGTCATCATCGCGGAATGTTTTCCATGCTTCTAATAAAAGAGCCGCTGCCTCGCCGTTAATGCAGTTGTAAACTTCGGGGCGGTTGATGGTGATTTGGAAGATATTGCCATCGCCGACAGGTGTGCGTTGGGTGAGGATTGGTTGTGACATAAGGCCTGGTTGGGTTGTATTAAAGCAGTGTAAATATCACAATTTATTACATCGGCGGTCCTATTTGTCCAAACGTCTTAACCCTGTGTTTACGAGATAAATTTTATAAAGGAAATGGTGTAATACGGGATTTGGGCAGATAGCCAAAATACAAATACGGTAGCCGGAGGCTACAAGCATAGCTGCGCGTAGCTGGAAGCTACGCGCAAACGGGGTATTACGCAACACTTTTTCACGAACTGATTCACTCTACCGGTTATGAAGGCCGCCTTAATCGAAAGGAATTAACGGAACTTACCAAGTTTGGTTCTGAATCTTACTCTATCGAAGAATTGACTGCTGAAATTGGCTCATGTTACCTAACCTCGTATGCCGGTATTGCCATGAATGGCTTAACTAACAGTGTGGCGTATCTGCAAGGCTGGCTTGATAGGCTCAAGAATGATAAACGGCTCATTGTTTATGCAAGCGCTCACGCGCAAAAGGCTGTTGACTATGTTCTCAATATCAAACATCAGGATAATGATGTTGTTTCTCACCTGCAAAATGAGGTCGTATGAATACACCAGTAAAAAAGCGGCGATTAAAAATTTATTATGGCCACCACGGTAATTCATACAAGCAACACCCGGTTATTCGGTTAGCCGGAAAATACCTCTCGAACTTGGATTTTAAAATCGGTGATACAATTGAAATCACTATGGAACTTGGGCGTATTAGTATTGCGAAACTCCCTACAGAGTAAAACCTAAAACTGCTTGTGAAATATCAAGCGGTTTTTTATTTCTTTTAATCTTATGTTATGGGCATACTCTACTCTGTCCACGAAGATGTGCCGTTTCAAGTTAGCGATAATATATTGTAAGAGTGTCAATCAAACTCCCGCAATGTCGTGTCAAGTAGCCGATAAATGCTTCAAATATTTTTGCTTCTTCTGTTGGACTCTTTGCCTGCACCTTTGCAAATAAAATATTCTCTGCTGCAATAGTTACAGTCACCCAACCATTAAATTTCACATGCTTCCATTTTGATTTGCCGTCCTTTGAAAAGGATGTTGCACCGCCACGCAATGAGCGTTCCTTTGCGTTCAATGCAGAAAGAATTGTTTGTTCGTTGTCCGTTTTTGGATTTGCTTGAATAAGTTTCATAATTGTTAGGGTTTAATTTTAAATTTAACTGTTAGTGGTATTCCATACAAGAGTTCTCTTGGTAAAAGGCATTGCTCTTTCATCAGTATCAATTCCCAATTCAATAAAAAGTCCTTCAAAAAATTTGGTAAGTTTTTTTGTAGGAACTTCTCTGCTATTTCCTTGCTCTGCGATATAGAAATTTTTTGTCTTGGTGATAAACTGCTGATAAATCTTTTCGTATTCGTCAACCAAATTGCTTTCAGCTTTTTTGTAAAGGTAAATTGCAAACTTATCTTGTGGCGTTCGCTTTTGATAATGAAAGAGGAAAGCAGTCCGATAAACATGAGCTAAAACAATTGGCTTATTGAAAATACTGTAAGTCGTTTCATTGGCATGTGTCGGCAATTCTAAAAAAGTTTTCAACGCTCTTTTCAATGCTTTGAAATGATTGAAGCTATAAATAATATCTGTCGGATAATCTGGAATGTCTTTCGTGAAAATGCTGTCGTGATTTTGCTTGTTAATGAAAATCTCGGATGGTTTTGCTATCCATTGATAATTTCCTTTTGAAAGAACTATTAGTTGTGCAAGCACTTCAACCTCAACAAATGTTTGATTTGTCTTTGAATAATTTTTTATTATTTCAGATTTGTGCATTAGGGATTTAAATTTTCCCTTTTGCCGTTCATAAAATATTTCTCTACCAAGGAGAGAGCTTTCTATTTCAATATGAATTGGGTCGTTGGAAAATAATTGCCAATTTTCAATCGGGTTTTGTCTGTTGTTGCAATTGGTAATTTCTTTTAGTTCATCGTCTGTTGTTCCGATGACAACTTTTGCAAGAACATTTATTTCTTTAAACTTTTCAATCGCATCAATGTTCTTTTTGTTTTCAAGTTCGCGCAAATAATTGTCTGCAATTGTAATTGTCTGGCAACCGTTAATTACATACGGAGTTTCTAATGCAATTTCATTTGCTGCATCTGATGAATTTGTGGTTGCTGCAATTGTAATTCCTACATGATAGAACGGAAAAATTTCAGCACTCAACTTTTCATCGTTTGATTTTGGATTACAAATTCGCTCCAAAGTATTTTCCATTGGAGTGACCACGCGGTTTTTTGCATCTTTATAATCATATAGGGAGAGGCGAACATTTTTGTGAAATAATATGTCACCTCTTTGACGATAAAGCTGAACCAAATTATTGATTGGAACGAAAGTGATTTCAAGAAATGAATTCGTCCGCAATCGGATTATAGAATTTTCAAGTTTATTAATTGTATATTTTTTATTTGTTGGAGCGATTGCTTTTTCAAAATTGTATTCCTCAATGTTTAAAGAAATTTTTCCGCCTCGTTCGTAAATCATTTTATAGAGAGCAGATTCTTGAATTGCTCTTTCGGTTTCGGCAACTTCTGGCGCATCCAACAAATCATTCTCACTAAATGGAGAAATTAAAACAAAAGAAATTTTTTTCAATTGTCCGTCTTGCTTTGCCAATTCCACAAACAAATTGTAAATGGATTTATTGGTAGGGATTTTTCCGACATCTTTACTGATAAGATTTTTTTCAAGGTAATTGAGTGCTGAAGCAAGTCCTTTCAATCCCAAAAGTGCAAGCCCTCTGCTATCGGTCAATTTGCTTTGATAAATAAAAAGTTGGTTTGCCTTGGTATCGTAATACCAACCGTCAATTCCAAAGTCGCTTGAACCCAAAGAACTTTGGTCAAGGGCTGTGTCCTTATCAATATTGTGTGTATTCATTAAATGCAAAGTAGTGACAACATTTTCCTCTGTCGCATCCAAAGCATATCGGATTTTAAAGTCCCGAATTGTTTTTAATTGTGCTTGTTTCATAGTCGTAAAAGTAGTTGTTTATTCTGTTTGTTTCTTGCAGTCAGTTCAAAGTTAGCAGTGTCGCCAAAGAGTTGCGCAGAACGTTTGAAAGATTTATTTCATAAATCTTATGTTATCGGTAGTAGTTCTTTCGTGTCAATGTTTTCAAGTGTTTCAAACGTTTTTATGTCTTGTTGTGTTAACCCCTGATGAATGGATTCAAGTTACTAATGTCATTTTCACTTAACCTACTTTCACCGTGCAGGTCTTTTCGTATTTCAATTAATATTTTCCCAAATAATACTACATCTTCATCACTACCTGGTTTAGCATCGTCCTTGTCATTGTAGTCAACCCAAATATTATATGCTTTTACAACTTTGTCATTACCGTATAACAACAATAAGTTTCTTGCATTTATTCTCCTCCTATCGTCTTCTATGCCTCCAATATCTTTGTCGTATGCAATGTTAATTGCCGTTTCCGTAAAATCTTTCAAGAATTCATTATAAGCATTCCGTTTACTTTCTATTATTCGTTCTTTTGATTCTTTTTGTTTCTGAATGATATACCCTATAATTACTGTCAAGGATGCAATTAAAGCAGCAATTATTGTAGTCCAATTAAATGAACTGTCTTCTTTTGGAAACGATTCAAAATGGTGTGTGCAATAGTGAAGTAATGTCATTTGCTAAATTTATTTTTTTCTGTTCGTAAAACTTTTCTTCGTTGCGTTCGGTTCGTTACGCGCGTTCTCACTATTACCGATAACATTATAATATGCGCTACTAAAATAACTTTTATAGGGCATATCCGCTATGAAACTGCCGGACTTGCGCAGTTTTTTATCTTTGGCAATTTCGCTCTCCTATTACCCCCGTTTGGGCGTAGCGTCTCGCTCCGGTGTATATATTAATTACAGCGCATTAAATTCTGCGGTGCTTATTTGTGCTTGCTGAAGTATCTTTTTTAGTAAACCGATACCAAGTTCTTTGTGCAAAGGTACGGCAATGGTATATAAATAGCCTTCTTTCGTAAGCATCACATGCGGGCCTTTCTGCCTGGAAACTTTCCAACCTTTTTGTTGAAGCTTTTTAATTGCTGCATCTCCGGAACAAAGTTTTAGCTTATAACTCATACCTCAATAGCTATTTTCTTCTTCAGTTTTCTTTTGTTTATATATTTCCCCTCCATTACTTCAATCCATCCCTGAATTGCTTCTTTAATATTCTTTTTTGATTCTGCCATAGTTTTGCCTTGAGAAAAGCACCCCGGAAATGCCGGCACTTCGGCCACATAATAGCCGCTTTCGTCTTTTTCTATAATTACGTCTACTTTCATAATTTCATGTTTTCTACAAAAGTATTGATTTTTACTTTAGGATTGTCCGCTCTTTTTACTGAAGGCAACATCAATTATTTATCCTTTAAGGTTCGTGCCATAGCAGAGAGTTTAAAAGGAATGCCTACATCGCCCAATCCTCTCTATCCAATGGTTCGGCTCCGCTCACCATGACATTACATCGCCCAATCCTCTCTATCCAAACTTCTAAATTGGGTTGCTTCAGCAAGGTGTTCTGGTTTTATTTTTTCACTATTTATGGGTGCTACCTAACAACTTTTGCAAAGCGAAATCACAAATAATTATTTCATCAGTATTATCAAGGTAAGCGACCACATATTTCTTTCGGAAATGGGCGCATCGGAAATGGAGCAAATTCCATGGTAAATGTTTACAGGGATGATGCAATACTCTTTCATCAGAGAGGTTGTCGAAAAACTCAAAGGCCTTGTCCACAAATTTTTTGGCAGTTTCAGGCAAACCTTTGCCTTCAATAAACAAGGCAATCCTTGCAACCTCTTCTGTAGCCGGGTCAAGTATTGTTACTTTTCTTTGGCCCATTTATCAATCAGTTTATAGGCCAGCTTTTTACCTTCTGACAGCGAGCGCTTTCTAACAGGTGTTGTTTTACTTGCAGCTTTAGTTAAGAGTTGCTCGTATTCCTTTTTGGCAAGAACTACGTACTCCTTTTTTTCTATGGTTATTGTATTCATTGTCGCCTTATTTACTCTCTAAATTTAAGCAATTTTTGCTACTTTTTACATCGCCCAATCCTCCCTATCCAATGGTTCGGCTTCGCTCACCATGACATTACCATTACATCGCCCAATCTTCCCTATCCAAACTTCTAAACTGGATGGCTTCGGCAAGATGTTCTGTTTTTATCTCTTCGCTGCCAGCGAGGTCGGCGATGGTGCGGCTTACTTTGATGATTCTGTCGTAAGCGCGGGCGCTGAGGTTAAGTTTTTTCATGGCGCGGTTGAGGAGGTTTTTACCGGTGTCGCCTATAACACAAATTTCCTGAACCATTTTGGGTTCCATTTGTGCATTGCTGTAGAGGCCTTCTTTATCTTTGAATCTTAGCTCCTGAATTTGGCGGGCTTTTATAACACGTTCCCGTATTGTGGCGCTGTTTTCACTTTTACGATCGCTGGAGAGTTCGTTGAATGATACCGGTGTTACTTCAACATGCAAATCAATTCTATCCATTAAAGGCCCCGATATTTTATTCAAATATTTTTGCACTATACCAGGGCCACAGCAGCATTCCTTTTCCGGGTGATTATAGTAGCCACATGGACATCCGTGCGTTGCCCTTTTGGAATATGACCGTAACATACCGGATTCCATTGAAAACCATTGCATTAGGTGAAACCTCCTCAATTGGGCTGCATATTAAGAAAAAACGGCTTGAACTCAAACTCCGGCAAAAGGATGTTGCGTTGCTGGTGGGTGTAACTGAGGAATGTATCATGTATTGGGAGACCGACTTCGCTAAACCACAGATTCAACATGCTCCAAAGATCATCAAGTTTTTGGGGTATAACCCGTATGTCATGGAAACTGAAACCCTGGGCGGGAAGGTTAAGAATTACCGTCTGTTGCATGGGTTAAGCCATAAGAAAATGGGGGGGATTGTTGGGGTGGATGGGGCGACAATAAGCACATGGGAGACGGGAAAGTTTAAGCCGGAAGGTGCAAACTTGAACCGATTGAACGAACTACTGAGCAATTGACTTTAGGGACTGTTTAAGAAATTAAGCAGTCCTTTTTTATGTGTATTTCTCTTCCTCTTTTTACCGTAAAAGCCAAAAAGCCATGAGCGGCGTTTGAGCGTAAAAAAGAGCGGGTTCGCCGAAGGCAAAAGATATGCCTTCTATAGGGATATTGCATCTACAATATAAAGCCTTTATTTTACTTGATTTTTAGTTTTACTCTAAAGATGTGGCAGATTAAGAATGAATAAGTTTGTTTCTGTTAAATTTAATTAGAACTTGCGTTGAATTATTAACTGTACAGCTTATATTGCATCCTACTAAAACCGTAAAACCATGAAAAAAGAAATTCTGTGCTCTCTTATTTTCCTATTGTTTTTGGGAAATATATTTGGACAAAACAAAACCTTGATTGCTTTAGTTCCCTTTAAGGATCCTGGTGATAATTCAAACCAGCAGCAAAACTATGGTTATAATAGAAATAATCGTTCTTCTAATGGCTCACAAACTGAATATACTATTGCTATTCAAGACGCAGTATCAGATGCCTTTTTGAAAACCAAAAGATTTTCTCTAGTTGAAAGAGATAAAATGGATAAATTAAAATCGGAAAAAAATCTTCAAAAAAGTGATGACTTTATTGATGGAAGCGTAATAGAACAATCGAAAACATTAGGTGCGCAATATGTAGTTCTTGGCAATATATCCAAGGGTAGTCTATATCAAAAAACAACAACCGCACCATTCGTTGGAAACGTTACATCCTATGATGGTGAAATCGCATTTAATATAAGAGTTGTTGATGTGGCTACTGGGGAAATTATGGCTTCTAATAGTTTCAGCGCTTCTGAAAAGGGTAAAACGGGTTTTGAGGATGCTCTAAAAGAGATTAAGCCTCAAATTGAAAAATTCATAAAAGATAACTTTAAACTTTCTGCCTCGATTGCTTCAGTGGAAGAAAAAAACAGTAACGGGGATGCAACCAAGGTCTTAATATCTGGCGGTAGCTCTAATGGTGTTTCAGTCAATAACAGCTTTAGGGTATATGAATTATCAGAGATGGAAGTTGATGGAAAAAAGCTTGCAAGAAAAAAGACTCTTGGAACAATAGTGGTTGAAAAAATTGAGGACGAAAATTTTTCGATATGTACAGTAAAAGAGGGTGGTGCCGATATTGCAAAAAAGGTGGCAGCTGGGGCTAAAGTTAAATGTGAAATAATCGAATAGGCACATGCTCAAGATACTAAACTTACTAATTCTAACCTTATTATCAGTTTCGGGATTTAGTCAAACCCCTTCCGTGCAACCAAAAATAATGGTTGTTCCTTTCACGAAAGATGGGGAAGATATACGGACTGTTCTAGATAATGATGTAAACCGAAGGATAGCTATAACCAAAGTAAAAGAAGGATTTGACAATAAAGGTTATACTACAGTTGATTTCGTTGGCAAACTAAAAGCGGCAAGAGATAATCAAGTCTTTACATCCGATAACCAAACCGATATTAAAGCAAAAATTATTGAAATGTCCGGTTGCGATATTTATGTAATCGCAGAAGTAGACGCTCAAAAAAATAGCTCTGGTACAAGCGTCAATGTCATTTTGTCCGCCTATGAAGTATCTACGGGTAATTCGCTTGCTAACAAGGTTGGAAGCTCCGGCGTATTTTATACGGATGATATTGGAAAACTTACCTCAAAAGCCGTAGAAAGGTGTATTGACGAATTTACTACTACGATGATGAACAAATTTGTAGAGATTGAAAAGCAGGGGCACTCTGTTTTAGTTGATATATCATTTGCTGAAGGTTCTAGCGTAACTATGACTTCGGAATTTGGAAAGGATAAGATAGCACTATCAGATGCTTTAGAAAATTGGTTTTCCGAACATTCGGTAAATAGTAATTACCACATTCAAGGAACAACGAATCTCAAAATGATATTTGATGATGTAAAAATACCATTGAGAGATTCAAACGGAAATGTCTTTACTGCGAATAAATTTGCATTGACCCTATTCAAATTCCTTAAAGATATAGGCTTATCGCCGAGTAAAGAAATAAAGGCAAGCAGTATATACATCACTATAAATTAACAATTAAGTTATGAAGGTAATTGCACAAGTATTTCTATATGTTGTATTGTGTTCTTTTGCCAATGGGCAGAACCCATCCACAACTTTAGGGGTAATAATGCCAGAGGCATCAGAAGGGTTTAGTCAGGCTCAAATAAATCAATTGGAGTCAAAAATCGTACAAATTATTAATAATTCGAATGATGTTTCGGTTGGTTATACAAATGACTTTGTAGTTTATCCAATGATTTCAATAGAGGAATCAAGTAGGGTTGAGGGGGGAATGGAAAACATTATCGTAACAACAATTGATTTCTCGTTATTTATTAAACAAGCAAGTACAAAAATAACTTACAATACAATTTCAAAAAAAATAAAGGGTAGTGGAAGCAATAAAATTCAATCAATTAGCAATGCCATCAGCCAAATCAAAACAACGGATGATGCTTACAAACAATTTATACTAAAGGGGGAAGAAAAAATTACAAAATACTATTTGGATAACTGTAAAACGATGCTTCAAACGGCAGATAATCTTTCCACTAAACACGATTATGAACAAGCAATAGGTATTTTACAGTCCATACCGGCTTCTTCAAATAATTGTTATAACGACGCACAAAAAATGTCGTTGGTGGTTTACAAGAAATACCAATCTATTTTATGTTCTCAAAATCTGACAAAGGCTAAGGCATCAATTGCAATAAATAATTATTCAGAGGCATTAGAAGCACTTGAAATAATTGACCCAAGCTCAAGTTGTTATAGTGAAGTGGAAAAACTTATTGCACAAATCTCATCAAAGGTTGATAGAAAAGAGAAGCAAGAAGTAGAATTAGAAAAGCAAAGAATAGATGCAATCAAAGAAATTGGTAAGGCATATTATTCAAATTCAATCAAACTTGTAAAATATGATGTTCTTGTACATTGACATGGAGCGACCATAAGCACATGGAAAACGGGAAAGTTTACGCCTCAAGGAGTGAATTTAAACCGATTGAAATAACTACTTTGCAATTGACTTTAGAGAAGTTAACTATCCAATAAATTCTTAACAGTTGCAATAGCCTCCTTAAATCCTACCCCATCTTGAGTTAGTTTATGAAAATTAGAAAAGATATTTATCTCCTTCGGATAAAGGCGCTGTGTTTCCTTTACGCCCATTCGATTTTGGCTTTTTAATTCATAATTTTTACCCCAAAGTGCAGACTTCATTTCATAACTGTCTTCAGCTGCTTTATCTAAATCCCCAAAATTATAACCCAAAGCCATTATATCAGTGTATAACGCATCTAAATAAACTTCCTTTGGCAGTTTCGGATTAGCCAAATATGCGTCATCTTTAACTACTTTTGCTAACCGGTATAAAAATAATTCTCTAACCTGTTTTAAAGCTTCATTATAGTCCATCTTTATAATTTTTATTGTTTGCCAATCAAAGTGATAAGTGATTTTGTAAAGATGCTCCTTGTAAATATTTTTTAGGTATTAAGAATGATGTTATTCACGGCTCGTTTTGTAAATGTATTAAAGTATTTCAATCCTTTACCCCTAAAAGCCCAAAAGTCATGAGCGGCGTTTGAGCGGAAAAAACAGAGCGGGTTCGCCGAAGGCAAAAGCGGCTGTTGTTTCTTTTTGCACTGTAGGCGTAGGCTTCCGTTTCGGTGCCGTAGCCGGAAGTGCAAAAGGAAACTGTATTGGCTGGTTGGAGGCATTGGGAGCAAATAGGCGAAGCGCGAAGCAATGAGCCGGTTGCTCTCTATGCCGGTGTTTGGCAGTTAGTCGTAATGGTTGGCCGGAACGCGAAAGCATGGACACGGGGCGCGGGTGTATGGAGAGCAGTCGGGGTGGCTCTTTGGGTGGCTCTGCTGCTCTCCATCACCCGTAGCGGTGGCCTGTTCAAGCTGTAGCGTGGAGGATATAACACCATTGCAACTATCTGCCTGTATGTGCGATAGCGGGCGAAAAGGAAAAACACGTAAGCGAGGTTTTGCGAGTGCGGATTTTGGGATGAGCACGCGGTTTTTAGGGACATGACTGGTGCAATTCGGTATTCATGTCGCTAAAAAATCGCCCTCATAATTCTACTGTTTATCTTTTTTCTTCTTAACCGAATCTGCTACCAGTTTGGTTACTGATTCCCGTTTCATTTTCTGCTCATCCTGTGAAACTGAATCATATTCAACTTTCACCCTGTATCCTTTCATCCTCGTTTCGGTGGTTGTTTCCTTTGCAACTTCGGTGGCTAAAAAATGAAACAGTGCGTCTGCTTCCATCACGAACACCCGCGAATGAAATTCAGGGTTAAGGCTCTTTTTAATTTGCTGCTGCATCACTTCACGCGCCTTTGTATCAACCGGAACGGCAATCACTATTTCATATCCTGCGGCAAGACACTTTTCAATATTGTGTACTTCCCATTCTTTAGTCGTAGTCACGCCAATTTCACAGGCAATCCGCTTTCCGTTTTTCTCTAAACTCACATCTACCCGTCCTTGCCCGTCCGGTGTCGTTTCTTCAATCGTAGCTTTGTACCCCTGCGATTCAGCCATTCGTTTAATCAAGGTTTGCAAATACCGGTGGTGGCTTAATTCCTTTTGACGCGCAAGGTTATCAGCAGTCTTTGTTTTTTGTTTTTCATCAAGCGCGGGAACTTCAATAACCGAAGCGGGTTTTTCCGCTTCGGTTATTGGTGGCTGTTTTTTAAGCGGCTCTGCCGCTTTAAATTCTTTCACCGGTTGCCGTATTTCTTCCGGCTGCTGTTCGCCCCGTAAATATTCAAGTGTCTTTTCAACTTCCTCGCGCGACGTTCCGTATTTTTCGCGTGAAAGAGATATAACAGTTTCCTTTATTGTTTCTGCTCCCTCACTTGGTTCTTTTAATTCTACTGTATCAATAGTGAAATCATACTCTGGCCGTTCAATTCGCACGATAGCCTGACCTACTCCTAAGTTCTGCAAGTCTTTTGCTTCAAACGAAGAAAAACCGTCCTCAAACCTTTTTGCGTCTATGTCGCCAAGCCGGAAACAAACGCGGGTTCCCGCGTTTGAAATGACTGCGCTTGCAAGCTCATTATCCTGTTTTTGAAGCTGTATCATATCCTGATGCGCCAAAATACAGGCTAAACCATACTTGCGGGTTCCCGAAAGAATAAAGGACATGGAGGGCGTTATGAAATTCTGAAACTCGTCTATGTATAAAAAGAAATCTTTGCGGTCTGCTTTGCTTATCGCCTGCCGTGCCATTGCCGCCTGATAAATTTTTGAAACAAAAAAAGTTCCTAATAGATAACTGTTCTCTGTCCCTATTAATCCTTGCGATAACTTTATGAAAAGAATTTTTTGTGAATCCAAAATATTTTCAAAGTCCAAACTTTTCTTCTGCGCCACCATATTCCTAATAATCTTTGGCCGAAGAAATGAATCAAGCCGTGTAAGGATTGGGCCAATAGAACTGCTTTTGAGTAATGGATATTCCTTCTGCCAGTAATAGACAATATTGGGGTCGCCTACGGTTTTTAGAAATGCGTCTCGGTATGGTTTTTCAATAAGGAACCGGCGCAAGTCAATGAGTGTGCCACCAACATTGCTTTCAAGAAAAGCTAAAATTGCGTTAGCTAAAACACTATGCATCTGGTCGCCAAAGCTTGTTGATAGGCGGCGAAATACTGCCACTAAGTCCGATGCAAGAATTTCCTTTTCTACTTCTGAATGTGCCGTAAGAATATTGAAACCTACCGGAAAGGCTGCGTCTGCGGGGTCAACAATTATGACATCGTTTTGCCTGTTCTCAGGGATATATTGCAATATGCTTTCAATCAAATCACCGTGCGGGTCAAGAACGGCCACACCATTGCCTAACATGATGTCCTGAACGATACAGGACTGCAATAGCGTGGATTTGCCGGTGCCGGTTGCTCCTATCAGGTGCATGTGCTTTAATCGCTGTGATGCGCTTAGTGTGGCAATTCGTTCAACTCCCTGGTGAACATTTCTGCCAAGTATAAACTCATGTCCTTCTGCAATTTTCGGGGCGGCTTTGGTTTTTTGAATATCCCGCTCTAATTTTTTGGAGCTAATGGCGAACGGATAGTGAACAAAGGTTGCAAGTTCACTCGCGTTTAAGAGCATTCCGATGCGGTGGGACTTACGCAAGATAACATCAGTAACATACTGTTCGTTATCATAACCGTCATTGGTGAGTGGGATAAGGGCATTGGTAGTTGACCGAGAAGAATAGATAAGGGCATTAGCAACTCTATCAACTATGTTAGTAGCGTTTTCCTGTGTGCTGCTTTGTCCAACTGCGCGAATAACCACTCCATACAGAGGCGAACTAATTTTCTCCATCGCAAGCTTTGGCATTTCCGGTGCGTCAAGAAAAAAAGAATCGCCATCCCCATCAGTGACCGAACTTACAATACTTCCGGCCCACGGATTAACCGTTCCTTTGAATAGCACTTGTATTACTGCCTGTTCATCTTCACCCAAATGTTCTATAACGCCAAACACTCCTGTTAGTGGGTCAACATCAAAACGCTCAGGCATCAATAAGGGACGAGTGAATTCTTGCTGTAAACCAAAGTCAATAATATGGCTATAACTACTCTCGCTAATGATGCTTGTAAGTGTTTCCGTTTGGTCGTGAATAATACAACGGGGGAAATATGCTTTAAGTTGACTTTCGACATGGAGCATATCGCTTTGGCGGCAAACGAATTGAACGCGGATCAAACTGTGGGAAGCAATGATTTCAAAACTCACTTGCGTCCGACAATACGAAAGCATCACCAGGAACTTTTCAATCTCCTCCGCTTTTACTTTTTCTCCCTGCGGAAATGAAACTGAAGAACAAAATAACGTTTCGTTCGACTCAAATATGTATGCGTCCACCGGCTCGTTAGCATCTTCTACTTCCTGTTTAGGCTTTGGGGCTGGCAGTAATGCCTTTTGAATAAAATTTCCTATAGAACCAATTAGTCCTGGTGTCCGTCCGTCATCAATTCTTTTGGTTTGTCCAATTACATAGGGAAAGAAAGGAACAAATACCGGTTCTAATTCTACCGGTGTGTCATAAACATACCAGCCCCGACCGCATTTTTCCCATTCATAAAAATGAATTGTAAGTTTCTCGGATAGGGTCAAAGCCATGCTCTGACTTATTAGTTATTGGAAACTTTGGGTGACTGGCGTTCAAAATCTGAAAGCAATCTAACGCCCTTAGTAGTAGCTATATTATCTAAGGCACGATTGACACACAATCTAATACTCCCTTTAAACATCGCTTCGGTATCCGATTGATAATAGGTTTTAAGTTCTGAAGCCTTAACTATAAGTGGGCCAATGCCTGGGATTTTGGCGATAAGCTCTTTGAAAAATCCTGTTGTTTCTCCTAGATACCAAGAGATGAAAAAGTCCTTGCCAAAAGGTGCTGCGCAAATATCAAACACATACTGCTTGCGCTTAACTCTTAAATATTCACGCCTGTTTCCAATTAGCAGCTTGCTTTCGGAAAAAGTAACTCGTTCAATTTTCACATCAGGTATTTCGCGCTCTTTTACAATTGCTTCTACAGCAGTATAAAACTCTTGTGTTGAAAATTGAAGGTCTTCGAACGTGTGTTGCCAAGATGAAAGTGAGATGGATGGATATAGTGCCATAAATGGGATTTTAGCCCCAAATATACAAAAACTCACTTCTCCAGCATTTTCTCAGTAAAACTCGGTTGTGAAGTAGAAACACCTTGTTCAAATAAGAATCTCCCTACCCTCCAGACAAAGGAAATCGCGGCAAAATTTTCTTTTGCTTATTTTCGTCAAACGAAAACTTGTTTTTGATTGATTGTATAAAACTATCGTTGAAATGCTCGAAGAGAAAGCGAAGGATATTGTTGATATTATAGGTGATTATGAAAATAATGAGATGACTGTGGCGCACATAGTTGAATGGGTAAGCCAATTTGATGAGCCAGATAGAGAATTTATTTTAAATGAACTCACGGGGATTTTCGGCAAAACTTATTTTTCCAAGGCCAAATGTTACAAGATATTGAAAGAGTACCTTGAATATCTCGCAGGCCGTTTTAAGTATCAATCTGTCAAGGATTTTCTAGGAAACGCTATTTTTCTTGATGTACAAGCTGAACATAAGAGTCAAAAGGACCTGCTTTCCATGTTGGATGAAATATTACAAAAGGAGTTTAAAACCCAACTCGCGCTCTGTGGTAAAAATGAGCCTAAACATTTCATTTATTTAGACGACGTACTGGCAACTGGTAATAAAATTTTCTTTGATTTGGAGGAATGGTTCAAGGGAACCAGTAACTTTGACGGAAGCAAAACCAATTATGAGTTCCTTAAAGCTAATAAATTGCGACTGAATGTTTGTGTTATTTGCTGTCATACCTGGGGTTATAGTAATGTTGATTTTCGCTTGAGTAAGCTGTTAAATGAGAAAGCAGAAAAGGTCGTAGAGTTTTTCCGTTATTATGAGATAGAAAATAACCTGAAAGAACATGATGCTAAGTTGAACCTTGTATACCCATGCGATGAACAACCTAATGAGGTAAAACTTTATTTAAATTCACTAGAGTATGCTATTTATTACGAAGATAGAGCATTTCGAAAAAAAACATTTCCCAAACAAGAAACATTATTTTCATCTCCGGAAAACAGAATTCGTTTAGAAAATATATTTTTGATGAAGGGACTTGAAATTTTAAAACATGTAGAGAACTTAAAAGCTAAAGGAATGCGGCCTTTAGGTTTTACAATGCCTAAAAATAAAACACTTGGCTTGGGAACGTTGTTTTTTACTTACAGGAATATTCCCAATAACTGTCCGATTATTTTCTGGTGGTCAAGTAACTATTGGAAGCCATTATTCGTATTAAAAAACAGAGGTTAAGACTATGATAAAAGAAGCTTCAAATCACAGGGTCTACAGCATTGATGAATGTGTTGTATTTGCAAAAACCGATGAACATTTTGGTGGTCTGTCAAATATGGCTCCGGGATACCCATTATATGTGAATGATAACGTTATTCCGTCAGCCGAAGCTTTGTATCAGTCCTTGCGGTATCCGCTTTTCCCAAATATTCAATTTGAAATTATTGCACAAACTAGCCCTATGACGGCTAAGATGATAAGCAAAAAAAACTACCCATTTTCTCGTCAGGATTGGGACGAAATCCGAACGAAAGTTATGCGCTGGTGTCTCGAAGTAAAGCTTTCTCAGCATTGGAACAAGTTTTCTGCCTTATTAAAGGAAACAGGCAATAAACCAATTGTAGAATATTCAAGGAAGGACACAATATGGGGGGCTACAAAAATTAGCGATAAACAATTAGGAGGTACGAATGCCCTGGGTCGGTTGCTTATGGAACTTAGAGAGAAATATGTTCATAATGGAGGTAAACTTGTTTGTGTTGAGCCCTTGGATATTACTGGTTGTTTGCTTTTTGGCTACCCAATTGAAACAGTCTGCAATGAAGAATTCTACGTGAATAATCCCGACTTTCAAGCTGTGGAATTTCTTGACCTTAAATAAAATTACGGCAGAACGTAAGCTATCATTTAGGCTGGTCAAACCTCGTTGGCCTTTATAATTTGTGTGATTTTAAAGGTCAAGCAATAAATAAAAAATGAAAAAGTAAGTTAGTGAGCCGGATAAAATTAAGTAGAGTTTTAAGGGATTTAGCATAGATGGGTTCTCACAGAGATTAAAAAGACAGGGCTTACTTTGCTCCATCTGTATGTTGAATAGTAATTGCACTAAAAGGCTGGCTCGGCGTTCCATCTATCATCAGTTTTAGATAAATGAACCTGTTAGGCAGGTTTATAAAGTCCTCCAAGTCAAATACCGGATACATTTCTTTGATTAGGTATTGTGCATCCTCCGCTCCGACACGGAAGGAAATGAGGGTTCCCACGTTTCCTAATATTGCGTGTCGTATTTCGTCATCCAACTGGTGCATGTATTGATGCGCCAAAGTCATACCAACTTTGAATTTTCGCAACTCGGAAAACATATTAACCAGTGAAAGCGTGGTGAAATTGTGGAACTCATCCATATACACCATGAAAGGAATTCTGTTTTCTTCCGGCGTATCAACGCGGCTAAATGAAGCTGAACTTATAGAACTAATGAATAACGCTCCAAGAATGAGTGCCACATCTTCACCCACATGACCTTTTGAAAGATTGACCAGAAGTATTTTTTTCTGATCCATTGTTTTGCGAAGTGATATTTCCTCTGTGTTTTCAATGAGTACTCGTTTAATGACAGGGTGGGCTAACATTCCGCCAACTTTGTTCAATACCGGCAGTAAGTCATATTTGTTGTATTCTCCAAACTCTTTTTGCCAGAACGCTCTTACACTATCGTTTTTAATAGCTGCCATTGATTTATATCTAAAACTTTTATCCAATAGCAGTTTCGGAATATCAGCGATGGTGGCTTGTTCTTGGTCAAGTAGTGTCAAGATGCAGTATCGGAGAATATGTTCAAGTTTTACGCCCCAGGCATCGTCCCAAAGTTTTTTAAACACCTCTAATATTCCCGAAGCAACTAATGAGCGTTTTTCATACGTTACTTTTCGGAATGGATTGTATTTCAGTTTGAGTGAAATATCGGGGACGTTGAAATATATAACATCGTCTTTTCTTTTGGGTGGGATGGCGTCCATAATACTTTGAACCAAATCTCCGTGCGGGTCTAACAGACATACACCCCTACCGGCGGCAATATCCTGTAACAGCATTGTTTTAAGCATGGTTGATTTACCGGTTCCTGTTTTACCGATAATGTAGGTGTGCATTAACCGGTCTTCCTGGCGAATGCCAAAGACCGTTCCCCAATTTCGGTATTTTAGTTTAGCGAAGTATGTAATATCATTTTGCGGTTGCATGAATGATATTTTCTCTGAACACAGACTTAATTGCTAGGAACAAAGAATCGGGAATACTGCGGATTTGTGATTCTTTTTTAGTAATCGGTTCGAGGATACACTTCCCCCCTATGAATACATTAATAGAAAACGATACTCAAATTCCTTTTATCAGGGAATTGTGCAAGCACAAAACAGAAGAAGAAATACGAGAGGCCGAAGAAAATTTTAGAAGATACCTGTTGCTCATTAAGCGTATCTGTGAGCGTCTGGAACGGGAAGAAGATGCCCTGTTAGAGAATGTTGACAAACCCGAAGAGTACTGCGATAGTGAGGTACACCCAAATTTTGATTAGTAGCCTAATTTTAAAAATGATATGAAAAAAGTATATGGATACATTCGCGTTTCGACAACAAAACAAGGTGAGGGCGTTTCATTGATTGAACAAAAAGATGCAATTACTCGATATGCGACACAATATAGTCTTGAAATAATTGAATGGTTTGAGGAAAAGGAAACGGCGGCAAAATTAGGCCGTCCGCTTTTTACAACGATGATGAAGCAGCTTCAAGCCGGAAAGGCTATTGGGGTTATCATTCATAAAATTGATCGTGGTGCTCGCAATCNNAGATTGGTCTGATTTAGGAAACCTGATTGACCAAGGTGTTGAAGTTCACTTTGCACATGAAAGCCTGGACTTGCAGGCGCGGGGCGGGCGGCTCTCTGCCGACATACAGGCTGTCATTGCGGCCGACTACGTAAGAAATTTAAGACAAGAAACTATTAAGGGAATTTATGGGCGGCTGAAACAAGGGTTTTATCCATTTCATGCCCCAACAGGCTATATGAATAACGGCCCTGGTAAACACAAAACAATTGACCCAATTCAGGGGCCACTAGTGAAAAAAGCTTTTGAGTTATATGCGACAAGAAAATATACTCTTGATACACTTAGGCCGCACATGGAAAAAATAGGGTTAAAGAACATGAAGCAAAAGAGAGTAGGTAAGAATAGCCTTTCACTCCTCTTAAATAATTCATTTTATATGGGAATCATCGAAGTAAAAGGAATGGCTTTTAACGGTAAACATGAAGCGCTAATATCCCCTGCCCTTTTTAAGAGAGTGCAATTGATTCTTAGAGGCAATACAAACCAGAAAGTCAAAACGCACGACTTTAAATTTAAAAAACTCATTTCGTGTCAACATTGCGGCTACTCTCTTACGGCAGAGACACAAAAGGGTCATGTGTATTACCGATGCCATACCAAGGGTTGCATCACAAAAGCTGTGCGGGAAGTGATTATTGAGAACCTTTTGTTTAAAGCCTTTACTGCTGCTGAACTGTATCCTGAAGAAAGTGCTATTCTGGATACTCTGTTGCAAGAAGCGGAGCAGGGATGGATAGTGAAGCAACAAGAACTTTTAAATGCTATCAAGCTTCAAGAAGGTCAAATAAAGCAAAAGATGGATAGATTGACGGACTGCTATTTAGAAGGAGGTATAGACAAGGAGACATTTGAGGGGCGTAAAGTAAACTTGTTGTTAGAATCGAAGACAATCGAAGATAACGGGAAGAGAATTCAGATCGAAAAAGATAGCATTTTGAAAAGAGTTAGAAAATTCTTCGAACTCGCTAAAGACCTTAAAAATTCATACGAAATTGGAATTATGGAAGAACAGAGAGAATTTGTGCAAATCGTGACTTCGAACCTGCAAGTAGAGGGAAAAAATCTAGTAATAGCAATGCGAACTCCCTTCTTAGAGCTATGTCAGAGACACTTTTTTAATTCAGGGGTCCCACAACGGGACGCGCTTAGGATTGATAACCTAAAATATGCACCTGATGCAAAATCACTGCTTATCTATTCTGAAGTTAATACATCTCCCATTATAGGCGAACCTCTTTCAGAGGAAAAACTGAGGTCTTTGCTCGATTTGATTATCAGCCAGGTTTCACAATTACCTGAAACTAACGAGGAATCATCCTATGACATATAAACAAACAACGCAAGTGCCCAATTTTGTATTCGATAATTTCCTTTCTCAATTGACAGAAGCTGAACTCAAGATTTTGCTTGTGGTTATTCGTCAAACTATTGGCTGGTTCGACAAAGCAACTGGAAAGAGAAAGAGCCGTGATCGCATAACCGGCAGTCAATTCATAAAAAAGACTGGCATGTCAAAAAGGGTAATAACAAAAACGATACAATCGCTGTCTGTTAAGAAGTTGATTCAAGTAACCGACTTCGGAGGTAAAGAACTATTTGAATCTTTAGAGCGTAAGGGTAAAACGCATCTTTTTTTTACCCTACATCCAGTGCACTTAACGACACTTACCAGTGCACCAAACATATCTGAACCAGTGCACGAAACGTACCATAACAAAACTAACTATACAAAACTAAAAGAAACAAAACTAAGGAGGCATTACGTAGAACATATTAGTAAGTTCTTACCTGATACACAAACACTGTTTAATCAACAAAAAATGTAGGTTTCTTCATGTCAAAGGTCGGCTACTCTTTCTGACTCTAAAAAGAAAGAGTAGCCTTTTTCTTTGAACAATGAAAGAAACCTTTTTTTGTTTAATTCATACTATAAAAAATAGGCAACCACGGCAAAAAAATTGCCAAAATGGCAAAAAATGTGTTCTACTATAATTACTCACATTCACTTATCATTTAGACATATTAGTAACAGGCTTCGGCCTTTTTTATTTATGTCAAATGAGCATAACTATTTACGTGAATCACGTAAGCGAACGGATATAACGCAATATGATATTGGTTTTCTCTTGAAGCTGCCCGATTATTCAAATGTCTGCCGGTGGGAAATGGGAGAGCGCAAACCAACGGTGGATATGATTCTCTTGTATCATCTCTTGTTCGATGTCCCTATTGAAACTCTTTTTGAGCATCAAAAAGATTCTATGAAAGAGGATTTAATTGTTCGCCTCGACCTTTTAATAATGGAATTGAAGCAGTGCAAACCAACTCTAAAGGTGAATAGTCGCATCGTCTTTTTAACCTCAGCGTTGGCACGTTTAAGCGCTTAAATTCCTATGAAAAAGGACACAGTTATCATTCTTTCTTTTTATCCCAATGCTCGCGGCCTGGGATATGCTTGTATTGAAATGCCTCAAAATTTAAAAGATTCCGGCGTGGTTGCGATACAACCGATTTGCAACAAAAAACTTTTGGAACGTATTACCAAGTTTGTAGAATTTTATACGCCTACAATCATTGTGGTCAAAGATTATAACAGCAGCTATTCCCGCCACAGTAAGCGTGTTGCGGAACTGGTGGAATCAATCACCAAATATGCAAAGGAAATGAAGGTTCCAATATACCGCTATTCAAAGGAACAAATCAGGGATGTATTTGAACAATTCGGGGCGAAATCAAAATGTGAAATTGCCCAAAAAATCATTTACTGGTTTCCCCAACTTGCGTCCCGTGCCCCGAAAATCAGAAAGGCATGGATGAATGAGGATTACAACATGGGTATATTTGATGCGCTGGCGTTGGCTATTACGCATAAATACCTAACGGAATAAAATTAGTGGCAAAACTATAAAGGCTCTCAGTTATTGAGGGTCTTTTGTTTTACATTCTTGTCCGATTGCGTATTAAATACTGGATGGAATAAAAGTGCACCCATATATATGAGGGCATTGCCTATTACTTCATCTTTGCCCCTTAGTTTTTGTCTCCAATTTTCTGGTTAAATCCTGTCTTACTCCAAAATCATCGATATTCTCAATGTTTCCTTTCATATATTGAAGGTTTTTCCCTGAATCGATATTATTGTTTATTCTGTTTTTCAAATCTTCTTGCAATACCTTTTTCTGCATGGCTTCAATTTCCTTTTNNCAAAGAATCAACAATTTTTTTCGCTTCCTGGTATTTATCGTAAAGACCCTGTTCCTCGGTCGAAAGAGCTATTGGTTTTACTGTTTTATAATACTCAGACATTTCATTGAAAAAATCTTTTAGAACCACCTTTTTATCTGATAGTGTTATTCTGGTTTTAATCGCAGGATCCCATCCTTCATAGTCGTGAACAAGTGTATCGAACTTTACCGAAGTCTCCTCGTCATTCCCAAAGAACCCAGTTATTTCTCTTGGCGCGGGAAACGCTTTGTCTAGGCTCTCAACTTGATAATGTTTTTGCATGACAGCCTCGCCATGCCCTGCCAAATAAACTTTATCATTCAAAAAGTCTTTAAATTTCTCTGAGAGGTCGCTAATCAGTTGTGGCGCTTGGTTAATATTTTCGTTGTGTTTCAAAACCAGCTCTATCCCTTTAAGTTTTTCAGCCTCAGGAGAATAATTTCCGATCTCTTTTATGTTCTTGGTCTGGATTTCACATTTCTGAAGAAAAGATAGAGTTTCCCTAAGTTCTTCTTTTGTCATTTGCTTGGATTCAGCTTGGTTTTCCACTTGCGTGCCTTCTTTCTGATTTCCATTCTTCACCTCATTAATTTTTTGTTCCGTCTCCGTTTCTACCTTTTTTATATTTTGACTGTTTTCATCAATCTTTTCATTGACATCAACAACTTTTTCATTCAAACCTTCCGGTGTGCCTCCTACACTTGTAACTTGATTTTCTTTTGCGGTTGTTGCCGGAACCTCTTTGTTCACCTCCTGTGCTTTATCTCGAATGCCTTTAAGCGCATTTTCAGCATAGCCTTCAACATCCCCGTTGAATTCCATTGAAGCACTTTCTTTGATTTCTTCGATTGCTTTTACATTTCCCTGTTCCGCATGCTGATCTATCTGTTTTTTGAGCGCATCATTTTCCATTACCATAAATTATACTTTAATTAGTTGCTCCGAGACTTGCTCGAATCGCAGCTATTTTCTGCGTTTCAAGGTCATGGATGTAACTGCTTATAATAGTATCTCGCTCTTTCAAAAATGCTTGTCGTTCCACACCAAGTTTTTCAAGCTTCGCAATCGCTTCATCATAGATTTCTTTGATTTTTTGGGCTTGTTCTTCGGGGGACATATAGCTTCGGATATAATAGCCCATTAATACAACCTTGTCCAATATTGAAGTAACCCTATAGTTGCAATTATTGTGCCCTTATAGTGCAATTTGATCCTTTAACTGTAGCATATCGCCGTTATATTTGCCTCTAACACATGAGCGATAAAAAAGGGATTGTTTCGGTTGCGGCAAAGCACATAGAGGCCGGTATAGCAAAATACAAGGGTGAACCGGATACGCGCTTAAACTCTCTGATTAAAAGCGCCGGGTTTAATTACACTTCATACGTCTTTACTGATGGCCGGATTCTTCTTGTGCTGCCGGATAATGTCGGCGCGTTTCTCTATGCCGACAAAGAAACCGTTTTTAAAGCATTGGATTTAGGTAAATAGAATTGCCAAAACGGCAATTTTTGTATTCTACTATTTAGATTGACCAAAGCATACACTTCAAAGAAATATTCTTTGACAAAAAAACTGTATGCTATGGAAACAATCATTACACGCGATGTATATGACATCGTTACAAATCGCATTATCCAAAAACTTGAACAAGGCATTGTTCCGTGGAAGCAACCCTGGAAGGATATAGGGGTTCCACGAAATTTAATCACACAACGCCCGTATCGTGGAATGAATTTTTTGCTTTTATCTACTCTGTGCTATGAGCAAAACGAATTTCTCACATTCAAACAGGTGCAAGATTTGGGCGGGCGGGTTAAGAAGGGTGAAAAAGCACATTTAGTTATTCTCTGGGTTTGGATTGACGAAGATTCAAACAAACGGATGCGTGATGTAAAGGGTAGAAAAATACCGCTCCTCCGCTATTACTTTGTTTTCAATGCAACGCAATGCACCGGACTACCGGCGCGGGCGGTGCAACTTGAAACCAAACAAAATGACCCGATAGAAAGGTGTGAGGAAATAGTAAGGGCTATGCCGAACCGGCCAAACATCGTGCATAACGAGAATGAAGCTTATTATCATCCTTTAGCGGACTTCATCAACATGCCGAAAATGCAAATGTTTGAATCAAGCCAAAGCTATTACTCCACGCTCTTCCACGAACTGATTCACTCTACCGGCTATGAAGGCCGCCTTAATCGAAAGGAATTGGTTGAACAAACCAACTTTGGTTCTGAACTCTACTCTATCGAAGAACTGACTGCCGAAATCGGCTCGTGCTATCTTACCTCCTATGCCGGTATTGCCATGAACGATTTAACTAACAGTGTTGCATACCTGCAAGGCTGGCTTAACCGGCTAAAGAATGATAATCGGCTCGTTGTCTATGCAAGTGCTCATGCGCAAAAGGCAGTTGATTACATTCTTAATATAAAGCATGAGGATAATGATGTTGTTACTCACCTGCAAAATGAGGTCGTATGAATACAGAAACTAAAAAGCGGCGGTTAAAAGTGTATTACGGCCATCATGGTAATTCATACAGGCAACATCCGGTTATTCGTTTGGCAGGTAAATATCTCTCCAAATTGGACTTTAAAATCGGTGATACGGTTGAAATCACTATGGAACTTGGCCGTATTAGCATTGAAAAACTACCTACAGAGTAAAACCAAAAACTGCTTGTGAAATCAAGCAGTTTTTTTATTCCCCCCAATTGTTTATTTAGTTGAACAGCTTTGTATGTGGTAATAAGGCTATAATTTTTATTCCTATTCTTCATCCTGGTATTCAGCAGATGGGTCGCTATTATCCTTTTCTCCATTTTCACTCAAGAAGTTTTCATATGAGCCAATACGAGTGAAATCAATGTCGTAATGTTTATTATCTATCTTATAGACAACCACTGTATCCAGTCCTATTGCTTGTAATTTTTCATAAGTAAGAAGCTCTTTTAACCTGAGATTTAAAACGTCCCGCAGTAACCACTTTCCCAAGCTGGCATTTGGATTGGTCATAAGCGCCTTTGAGTTGTCCTGACAAACTTTTGCAGTAAGGATATTTCTATCCGGCAGCGTAAGTTCAAATGGCTTATCACGATCTGGGAAGAAATTTGGGAACTTTTTATGAATCCATGCAGGAATGGGGATATAAATTTCGTCGGGGTCGCGTGCGCGACCGGCAGCATTCCACTGATTTAGTCCACTTTTTTCCGGCACATTTTTTATTCCTCCTCTTACAGAATAAAGTGGAAGAAAAATATGAGGCTGGACTTTTACCGGTGCAAAAATAAGACCGGCTTCAGATATAAGCTTTTCTATTTCGCTGAACGGGTCATCAAGAATTCGTACGGGAACGTCAAGGAGCACATTCTCTGTTACA
The DNA here is from genome assembly GCA_003165895.1 of Bacteroidota bacterium. Lineage (GTDB taxonomy): Bacteria > Bacteroidota > Bacteroidia > Chitinophagales > LD1 > Bog-950. The sequence continues at coordinate 24,972 of PMXD01000362.1, forward strand.
AACCGTTTATATAAGGTGCTCTTTGAAATATTAAATGAATATTCCGAAGAAGAATCGGAAAATTGAATAGAACTGCCCGTAGGAGATACTTTAACATCCTTAATTTCATCAATCTTTATCAGGGGTGCCGCAGTTTCATAAACGAGGATTTTACCAACTTGCCTCGTTATACAGTGATAGATAATATCATCCAACCCGAATATTCGTTTTGTGGTTTCAAGACGCTCGTTTCTGAGAGTTGCAATTTTTTTAATCTTTTCTTCTGGGCTAAGCGATTGGAACAAAGCATGGTCACTGTTAAACTCAGCAACCTTTTGCATAGTCCTCCCATTTCCTTCAAGAAAGGTTTTTAAACCAAATCCAATTTTATTTTTTGAAGCATCGGCAGAAGCATCTGATCGAGAAAGGTTTTCCGCTTCAAATGCTTTGCAGAATAAATTCTCGGTAGCTCTATACGCTAAGTATGGCTCCGGTGCTTCGGAAAAAAGCCCAGATAAAGAACCTACGGCCTTAAGCAGCCTTTTGTAATAATCTACCTGTTCCTTTGTTTGAAGTTCTATAAACATCGTTGCCTGTAGATTCTATCGCTTTTTGTACCTGAATTGCAACACGTTCAATCACAGTAACCGTTACTGAATTTCCAAACTGTTTATAAAGCTTAGTATCAGGGAGGTCTTTAGGAAGCATATAACTATTGGGAAATCCTTGTATTCTTGCGCATTCCCTGGGTGTTAGCTTCCGAATGTCTTTATTATCTTTAATCAACGGCACGTTGTGGCCACCCATTCCCATATTGGCGGTAAGCGTAGGGCAAACGCCACTTTTATTTTCCCGAACATATTTTCGGCGCCATTGGTAAACAACACCTTTGGATTTTATTGATTCCTTCAAGGTTTTATAAAGTGGAGAATGCGTGTAGTAGTATTTTTCACCGACATTTTTTTCAAGTAATTCAGCAACTGTTTTTGTCAACTTAATAGGTTTTGGGAATTCAAAGGCTTCATATGCTTCTTTTGATTTAAAGCCAACGATATAAACGCGCTCTCTGTTTTGAGGAACATTTCCGTATTCCATGCTGTTCAAAACTTTTACCTTCACATGATAGCCAAGGTCATTTAGTGCATCTAAAATTATATTAAAGGTTCTTCCTTTATCGTGGGACTTAAGATTCTTTACATTCTCCAAAAAAACGGCTTGTGGTTTTTTATCACGCAAAATTCTAATAATCTCAAAAAATAAATCACCTCGTCCAGTATCAAGAAACCCGCGTCTATAACCGGCTATGGAAAAAGGCTGGCAAGGAAATCCGCCAAGTAAAATATCGAAGTCTGGCAGGCTGGTACTTTTCACCTTTGCAATATCAGAAACCATCAAATGTGCATCTTTAAAGTTAATGTCATATGTCGCTTTACAATAGGCATCAAAATCATTGGAAAATACCGTTTTGAATCCTGCCCGTTCAAAACCAATCCTGACACCCCCAATGCCTGCGAATAAATCTATTGTTTTATATGTTTTTTGCTTAATATTCATTACTGCTCATAGTATAGCAGATGGGTGCATAAAAAGCAGCTGGAATTCGACCTATAAAATCAGGGTAAACCGGCAATTAAACCGGCACCTCATATTGCCAGTTATGGCAATTTTTGTGTTCTACCCCTTTTCCCTGACATCGGTAAACTTGCTTTAAAGTGTTTTTTTACAACAGAAAAGACANNGAACACCACGAAAAACGGGCACGGTATTATGCAGAATCAAAAGAATGGGATGTAAAGGTGGTATATCACCTTGAAGCTGTGTCCGGCAAATCCGTTATGCAACATCCCGAAGCAAAGAAGATGCTCAGGGATATTAAAGCCGGAACTATCACCGGCCTCATCTTCTCAAAGCTTGCACGTCTAGCACGAAACACAAGAGAATTATTAGACTTTGCTGACCTATTCCGCGAAAGCAACGCCGATTTAATTTCACTGCAAGAAGCGATTGACACGAGCACACCGGCTGGCCGTCTGTTCTATACTATGATTGCGGCAATGGCGCAATGGGAACGCGAAGAAATAGCAAGCCGTGTAGCTGCTTCCGTTCCTGTCCGTGCAAGAATGGGGAAACCTCTCGGTGGTGCTGCACCCTTCGGGTATCGCTGGTTAGGCAAAGAATTGGTTATTGACCAACATGAAGCGCCGGTTCGCAAAACCATGTATGAACTCTTTGCGAAAGAAAAGCGAAAGAAAAAAGTTGCCCGTCTACTGAATGAAAAAGGCTATCGGACACGCAACGGCTCAGAGTTTTCAGACACAACAATTGACCGCCTTTTACGTGACCCGATGGCAAAAGGTCAAAGACGAGCAAACTACACCAAAAGTTTAGGCGAAAAGAAACACTGGACAATCAAACCTGAAAGCGAATGGATTTTGACTGCTTGCCCTGCAATAATTTCCGAAGAACTTTGGAACAAATGCAATGGGATTCTTGACCAACAAGAAGCAACTCGCAAACCGCGTTCACGCGCAACCGTTCAACTGTTTTCCGGCTTTCTAACATGCCAATGCGGAAGTAAAATGTATGTGCCTTCACGAACAACAAAATACACCTGCACCAAGTGCAAGAAAACCCGAATTGATGTGAAGGACATCGAAGAAATCTATTACGATTACCTCAAATCATTTCTGCTTACGAAACAAGATTTGGCAACATTTCAAGTTCGCGCAAACGAAGCAATCCAAACAAAAGAAACCGAACTTGGAACATTAGCCAAAGAAAAGGAACGGATTAAAAAAGAGATGGATAAGCTCATACAATTACACCTCAAAGACCAGATACCGACAGACAGCTTTAAAGGCTATTTCGAGCCATTAGACAGCCAATACAAACAGTTAGATACAAGCGTTAGCCAATTGGAAGGACAGCTAGATTTCCTTAAAATTCAGCAACTAAGTGGAGACCATATCTTAGAGAATGCTGAAAATCTATATGAACGCTGGCCGGCGCTTGACCTGACGGTCAAGCGCCGCATCGTGGAAGAACTGACACAGTCCATTGTAATTGATACAGAGGACATTACCATCAAATTTGGGTATAACCCCATCATCTTACCCATTATGTTTGTAAATCCTCCGAATGAGCAACACAACGTCAGGGGTTCATACTGGCCATTAATAAAAAGCTTGCGGGATAAGTAACCGACATTTTAGAGCGGGCAATGGTAACCTGGCGTTCTTCCATGGGTTGGCGCATTACTTCAAGCACCGTTCGTTTAAATTCCGGCAACTCATCTAAAAACAATACACCATTATGCGCTAAGGATATTTCGCCCGGATGAGGATTACTTCCTCCGCCAACAAGGGCAACATCGCTAATTGTGTGGTGTGGGGCACGAAATGGCCGGTTATATATAAGCGATGAATTTTTTGCCAGTTTACCAGCTACCGAATGGATTTTGGTGGTTTCCAAAGCTTCGTTGAGCGAAAGAGGTGGAAGTATGGTAGGAAACCTTTTAGCCAGCATGGTTTTACCGGCGCCGGGCGGGCCTATTAAAATTACATTGTGGCCACCGGCGGCAGCAATCTCTAATGCGCGTTTAATATTTTCCTGTCCTTTAACATCCGAAAAATCATACTCGCTGTTTTCCGTATTATTGGCAAACTCTGCACGGGTATCAACAACTGTAGGGGTTATAGCCTTTCGGCCTTCTAAAAATTCAATAACCTCCCCCAGGGTTTCAACGCCAATTACATCAATCTGGTTTACGATGGCAGCTTCTCGGGCATTTTGTTTGGGCAGGATAAAGCCTTTAAATTTTTCTTTACGGGCTTGAATAGCAATGGGCAAAGCACCCTTAATAGGCAGTATGGAGCCATCAAGCGAAAGCTCGCCCATGATAATATACTTGCTTAGTTCTTCATTTTCTATTTGTCCATCAGCAGCCAATGCGCCTATAGCCATGGGGAGGTCGTACGAGGTACCCTCTTTACGGATATCAGCAGGCGAAAGATTAATGACCATTTTGCGCCGGGGCATGTTATACCCGGTTTGTTTAACCGCTGTGCCTATTCTAAACATAGATTCTTTTACGGCGCTATCCGGTAATCCCACTGTAAAATACTCTGGCAGACCGCCTTCCACACTTACCTCCACCGTAATTGTAATAGCGTCTACCCCATAAACCGCACTTCCGAAAGTTTTTACCAGCATATTAATAAACTACAAACCGGCTCTAATATCTGCTACCGGTAAGGTGCGGCAAATATATGCGCAATTTGATTAAAAAGAATTTGAGAGGCTGGTTTGATAATATGTTAATGGGTTTCCGTGAGTTGTGATTAAAGGAAAGCACCTCGTTTATTTTTTATATTTGGCGCAAATGAATATCTGCTGAGAATTTCCGGAGAGAGATGGTTTCTTATTTTCCTGGCTACAGCCATAGGCTTTTTGCTTTATACCCGCTTTAGCTATATCCATATTCCGTTTGAAAGGGATGAGGGAGAATATGCCTATGCCGGTAGTTTGTTAGTGCATGGGCACTATCCGTATAAAGAGGCCTACAACATGAAATTTCCGGGCTCGTATTTTATGAACGCCCTGATTATGAAAGCGGGTGGCGAAAGCGTTGAAGCCATAAGAACCGGGGTTGCTTTGATTGTGTTGCTTACGGCTTTAATGGCTGCTTGTGTAGCTTACCTTTTTACTAAAAACACAACGGCGGCTGCATTAACCGGAGCCGTATTTCTGTTGCTTACCAATACCATGGGCGGCGAAGGCCTGATGGCAAATGCCGAACATTTTGTAAATTTTTTTGCTGTCTCTGGAATTTTGGTGCTGCTTGTTTTTTTAAGGCGGATTAATAGCCCTGTGTTATTATTTGTTGCAGGTGTATTGCTGGGCCTGGCGGTTATAATGAAGCAGTATGGCTATGCGTTTTGTGTGTTTGGAGTTGCCTTGCTGATAGAGGAGTATCTGCGAAAATCGGTTTATACAACCGTAAAAATGATGATGGTGCTAGGTATGGGGTGTTTGTTTCCGGTGGCATTGCTTTGTTTATGGATTGTGCGAAACGGGCTTTGGCAAAAGTTCTGGTTTCTTACTTTCAAATATGCTTATGCATATATCGGTTTGGGTTGTGGAAACGTTGGCAAAAGCCTGATGCAGATAGTTGGCAGCGCCGCACCGGTTTGCGTACTTGTGGTGATTGCCGTGCTTGTTACGCTTTTATGTTTGCGGCAAAGGGATGCCCGTATTTTAATTATGTGGGTCATTTTTTCCATTCTGGCCTTTAGCACCGGGTTTTATCTGAGGGTGCATTATTTTATCCTGGCGTATCCCGCATTGGCTGTAGTAACTGGTTATGCCTACCAACAGGCAACGCGGAAAACTGGAGTTAATATTGCGGGGCTTGTAATTGCCGCTCAGTTGTTGCTGTTTTTTGTGATGGATAGGGAAGAGCAGTTTCCCTCTGACCCGGTTGCTGTTTTTAACAGGCATTATCCGTGGGGGACGTTTGCAGAAATGCCGAAAATAGCGCAGCGGGTAAACCAGCTTATTGCCACTGGCGATAAGCTTAGTTTTTTTGGTAACGAGCCGGAGGTTTATTTTTACCCGCACCGGATAGCAGCTTCGGGTTATATTTATAATTATTCATTTTTCGAGCAGCAACCATACGCTTACAAAATGATGGACGAATTTATTGGAGAAGCAGAAGCGAACCCATCTCCTCTTTTTGTTTATTATACCGGTTCTTTGGAACAGAGCGGGCCGGAGTATGAGCATTTTGGAAAGTGGTGGAAGCTATACTCTCAAAAGTATTATCTAAAAGACGGTTACATTGCCAACACCGTTGACAGCGGACTATTTTTAGGGGAAGAAAAGATTAAATCAGACAACAGTTGGAAAGGCAATTCGATAAGGGCGGAGTTCTGGATGCGGAAAAATTAACTGCGATTAAAAGTGCTTTCAGTAGACCACGAACCGGTTAGTATACAATGACTGCCCGTTACCGGTAATGCGCAGCAAATATAAACCTGCATTTTGATTGAAGGGAATTTGCTGAACGGATTGGTTGAAGGAGGTATTTAAAATAAGCCTTCCGGTGAGATCATAAATTTGAATGCTTTCGTTTTGGGGTATTTCGGTGGATTTTACTTCAATATTTTGTGCAAAGGCAATAATAGAGTAGCCGTTTTCGTTCAATGTAACAATACCTGTGGTGCAAAGTGTGGTAAAGCTGAGTAAAGGATTAATTACCAGGCCCTGGGCATCATCGTTAGCCATATTTATAAGCACCTGGTAAGTTGTGCAGGAGGTGAGAGAATCTATATTCCAGAGAATGTAACCCGAATCGCTGGCCGGCGCCCTAAAGGAATATGTGCTGTCGTAAACAGTATTGCCAATACCTTGTTGTAGTTGTATCTGGGCGCTGATGATGCCGGTGTCGTTTGCGGTATAGTAAATATAAACCAGCGCAGAACCGGAACCTACAGTATCGGCATAGCCGTTAACTGATGGAGCGGAGGCCTGCGTAAAACCTTTAAGGCAAAAAAACGTAAAAAGCAGAATGATTAAGTAAAAACGATTTTTCATTCGTAAGATTTAAACCGAATGTAAGGGATTTTGAAAAATTAACGGTATAAAATTGCTTACAAGCAAAGAATTGGGGAAATTCACGGGATATACAATTTTGAATGAAAAAGCGGGTACAAACATCTAATGAGGAAATAGCTAACTACCTGACCCATGGGCTGGGGATAGTTTTTAGCCTGGTGGCAGTGCCTATGCTGATATTGTATGCCTGGCATGCGGCCAGCGTAGCTATGGTATGGGGTGTTTCAATTTTCGGGTTTGGTATGCTGATGGTGTATTGTTCCTCAACATTTTACCACCGGGCCCGTAATGCGGAGGCCAAGAGACTTTTGCAGATATGGGACCACATCAGCATTTTTTTAATGATTGCAGGCAGCTATACTCCGTTGGTTATAAAATATACCGATTTTAAAACCTCGGTGATATTTTTGAGTATTATGTGGGCGGTGGTGGCAATTGGAAGTTTGATGAAAATATTTTTTACAGGTAGGTACAACATCTTATCGGTAATCATATACCTGATTATGGGCTGGATGGCCCTGTTTATTATCAGGCCCATTGTAGCTAATATGCCGCCTAATGTGCTTTATTTAATGATAACTGCAGGGTTGGCATATACGCTTGGCGTGGTGTTCTATCTGTGGCATAAGCTGCAATATCATCATGCCATATGGCATGTTTTTGTGCTTACCGGTACGGTGGCGCACTTTTTTGCTGTCTACAATAGTATCCCTATTAACATTAATTTATAGAATGGGGGCTTGCATTTTTTCAGGCGAAACATATCTTCGCACTTTCAGTAAAACCACGGCATCGACTTTGAAGAGGAAAGAACATATAAATAAGGCATCAGGCAAACGCATTTTGGGTTTGCTTTCGGTTATGCTTTTGGCGGGACTTTTCCTTTCGGCTGCGCCAAATGACGGCAACGCCGGAAGTAGCCCCTTAACAGATGAAGATGATGTTGCCTGCGCCAATGCTGATTTTGTGACCCAAATGACGGCGCAGCAAATTGAAGCTTATTACGCCAGAAGACACAGAACCGATGGTTTTAACGGTGCAGTTTTGGTTGCCAAAGATGGCAAACCTCTCTACTCAGGCGCTTTTGGTTATGCCAATGTTTATAATAATGATACGCTTTCAACCCAAACTTCTTTCCAACTGGCTTCGGTAACCAAAACGTTTACGTCGGTTGGTATTTTGCAACTGGTAGAAAGAGGCCAGTTATCGCTGGATGATTCTATTCAGAAATTCTTTCCGGAGTTTCCATATCACGGAATAACGGTTAAGCTTTTACTAAGCCACCGGTCAGGATTGCCTGATTATATTTACTGGGACCAGCGTTTTATTGGCGAGGGCGTTCAATACCTGAGCAACCAGGACGTACTTGATTTATTTGTTGCCAAACACCCGGCGGTACGTGCAAGGCCTGATAAGCTTTTTATTTACTGTAACAGCAATTACGCATTGCTGGCGCTGATTATTGAGAAGGTAAGTGGCGTTAGTTATAAGCAATACATGCAGGATAATATTTTCAATCCCATTGGGATGAACAATACATACGTTTGCAGTTTGAAAGACAGTGCTTACGACCATTGCGGAGCTACCTGTTATGAAGGCAGAAGATGGAGAGAATGGAAAACCAGTTTTTCGGATGGCGTTGTAGGAGATAAGGGCATTTACAGCTCGGTTGAGGATATGCTGAAATGGGATAATGCTTTGAAAGAAGGCAAGATAATTTCGCCGGCTATGCTGGAGGAAGCTTATAAGCCACATAACATAGACCGCTACTCATTTGCCAAGGACAGAAGAAGGAATTATGGTTATGGCTGGAGGATGATTAAGCAAACCGATGGCAGCTATGTGATTTACCATAATGGCAACTGGCATGGTTGTAACAACGTTTTCTGCCGTAATTTAAAGGAAGGTTATACTGTTATAGTATTGGGTAATAAAGAAAACGGCGCTAACTATCTAACCCAACCTGTTTGGGATATTATTGCCCGTGTTAAGAACGACCAGCAGAATATTGCAGCTTCTTCGGCCTTGCCTGTTGGGCAGCAGGTGCCGGATGGGGAGCAATAGAGAAATCCAAATATATTTTTATCGCAAAGGAAGCAAAGATGAATGCAAAAGAAATTCATTTGCAGAGAATATTTTATCTCCGTTTTAGAACAACTTCTTGAATGCTATGAGTGTTTCACCATTTTAAGCACCTCCTCTATAATTATATGAAAGTCTTCCGGATGGTTGCCTTTTTTAGGAAGTGCATGTTTACCAAGCCTAACTACTACTAAATTATATTCGGGAATAGTAATGATGTATTGGCCAAGGATACCCCGTTGGGCAAACACTTTGGTGCCATGCGTATCATCAAGCCAAAATGAGTAGCCGTAAAAGGGAACCAAAGCGCCTGTAGTTGCCATTTGCACAAATGACGAATCAATAATTTGAGTGCCGTTCCAGTTGCCCTGGTGAAGCATCATTTTTCCGAAACGGGCAAAATCGCGGGCATCGGTATTGAAGCAGCAGTAGCAGATTTCGGTGCCTTGGGCATCGGTATGCCATTGGGCGTTGTGTTCGGCCTGTAATGGTTTCCAGAGCCATTCTGATGCTAAGCCCGCCAGTGATTTTCCGCTGGCTTTTGTAATGCACATACCCAGTAATTCCGTGTTGCCGCTTTGGTAGTTATATACTTTGCCTGGTTCGTTAACAATGGGTAGCGTAAGCATCAGTTCACTTACATGGTCGCCGTAGTAGGCTTTGGCGGTAATGGCAAAGGGGTTTTTATAGGATTCGTCCCACTCCAAACCTGAACTCATAGTACTGAGGTGCCATAACTCCAAATCATCGGCATAGGCTCCTTTTAAGTCAGGAAGAAGCGTTTTTACTTTCTGGTGCCAGTCTTTTAAAATACCTTTTTGAATAGCGATTTGGGCCAGCATGGTGGTTATGCTTTTGGCCATGGAAAATGAATTGGAAAGGGAGCTGTCGGTATAGTTATCCCAGTAATGTTCGCTTAGAATACTGTCGTTTTGAATTACCAGGAAGGCCACGCTTTGTGTTTTGGCAAGTACATTCTGCAACTGGACAGGCAATTCGGTTTTGTTATAACCGGCGGATATTGGCCAGGGCCATGAAGTTTTAGAGGCTTCAACCTTATGCGAATCGAAGTAGCGGAGGTCATCAATAGTGGCGGAGTTATTGCCGTGCAGGTAACAGGCCCAGAGGCCTTTGGCGAGATAGCCGTTGCCGCTTAGTTCAGCAATTGCAACAATCAGGGCTAGGGTGATGGCTATGGCGGCAATTATTTTTAGAAGCTTTTTCATGAAGTAGTTTTTGAGCGTGGCCAAATGTAATTAAAAAGGGATACTCATCGTTTTATTGAAGTATAGAATATGAAACGTTATGGAGTATATGTATTGCGACAAACTTGTTTTTGATGGGTATAACTTTGCACAACTAAACTTAACGGACAGCCTTCTCCAAGGGATTTTGGGTTATTTTTCAGCCGTGAAAAAATTATGGCTTTTATTGGCAACGATACTTGCGGTAACTACCGTGGCCCTTCTGATTGGTAAGGAGAAAACGCATGCCGTAATTGTTACCAAAGCAGCGCCTGTTGTAGTGGATTCTGCTGCTTCAAAAAAAATGAAGCAGTTGTATTACATGCTTGACACACTGTTTACTGAGCGGAGCTTAAAAAATGGTTTTAGCGGTAGTGTGTTGATTTCGGTAAAGGGCCAGCCTGTTTATGAAAAGTGTTTTGGCTACTGCGACTACAGGAATAAGGATTTGATGCATGATACGGCTGCCTTTCAACTTGCTTCAGTTTCGAAAAATTTTACGGCTACCGCCATTTTGTGGTGTGTGGAGCGGAACATGCTTTCGCTGGATGATACTTTGCAGAAGTTTTTTCCGAAGCTGCCTTATAAAGGCATAACCGTTCAACAACTACTTTGTCACCGTTCGGGCCTGCCGAATTATTTGTATTTCTGTAACAGCAAGGTGGTTGACCAAACCAAGTACCTTACCAATCAGAATGTGATTGATGTGATGATAAGAACACATCCACCTGTAGCAGCAAAACCCAATAAGAAATTTGAATACTGCAACACCAATTATGTGTTGCTGGCTTCGATAGTTGAACAGGTAAGCGGCAAAAAGTTTAAGGATTTTATGCATGATACCTTTTTTGCGCCGCTGGGCATGGCCCACACTTTTATTTATGATTTTAAGGACAGTGCAGACCGCAAAATTGCTATCAGCTATAACTCGAAATGGCAGATACAGGCAGATGATTGTTTTGATGGCTCGGTAGGAGATAAGGGGGTTTACTCTACCGTAACGGATATGTTTAAGTGGGACCAGGCTTTTTACCAGGGCAAGCTGTTATCGCAGGATATGCTTAAAGAGGCTTACGCTCCACGCAGTTTTGAAAAACCGGGCGATAGAAACTATGGTTACGGATGGCGTTTGATTAAGCAGCCAGATGGCCATTACCTGGTTTATCATAACGGTTGGTGGCATGGTAATAACACGGTATTTTACCGGAATACAGTGGATACAACTACGGTTATTATTCTTTCTAACCGGTTTAATAATGCTGTTTATAAGATACAGCCTGTTTGGAATATCCTTTATGGGTTTAAGGAGGATTCGTTGGGGGAGGGGGAGGAATAAAATTAAGACGTTTTGATTGAAGGCGTTAAATCATTATCTTAGTGAAAATAAGTCGTATGAACGAGATAATTTTTTTAGTGGAGGAGGCTGATGAGGGCGGTTTTATTGCAAAGGCTTTAGGCGAAAGTATTGTTACCCAGGCTGAAACCTTAGATGAATTGAAAATTCAGGTAAGAGATGCTGTTAGATGTCATTTTGATGCGGATAAACTTCCGAAAATGATACGCTTTCATTTTGTAAGGGATGAAGTTTTTGCAATATGAAAGTCCCCAGGGATATTTCCGGAAATGATTTATTGAAACTCCTGAAAGTGTATGGTTATGAACCTACAAGGCAAGCTGGTAGCCATATTCGTTTAACTACCCAACAAATGGGTGAACATCATATCACGATTCCTAATCATTCACCATTAAAAGTCGGTACTTTGTCTGCTATTGTTTCTGATGTGGCCTCTCACCTTGGTCAATCAAAGGAACAAGTCATGCAAAAACTATTCGGGTAATTGAAACGGCCTAATAAAAACAAAACGCCACCGAGTATTCGGTGGCGTTTTGTTTTTATCTATCAATGGGATTACGCATCAATCCTCGCAAACTTGGCGTGGTTTTCAATAAACTCTCTGCGTGGGGGAACTTCATCGCCCATGAGCATGCTGAAAATTGAATCGGCTGTTGCGGCGCTTTCGATGGTTACCTGGCGAAGTGTGCGGGTGTTGGGGTTCATGGTTGTTTCCCAAAGTTGTTCCGCGTTCATTTCACCTAAACCTTTATAGCGTTGAATGTTTACTGAGGCTTCGTTACCACCTTTGGCAAGGTCTTTAACTGCTGCTTCGCGCTGAATTTCGTTCCAGCAGTAAATGCCTTCTTTTCCTTTTTTTACTAAGTATAGCGGTGGTGAGGCAATATAAATATGGCCGCGCTCAACCAACTCTTTCATGTAACGGAAGAAGAATGTAAGTATAAGGGTAGTGATGTGCGATCCATCAACGTCGGCATCGCACATAATAACTATTTTGTGGTAACGAAGATGGGTTATATCGAGGGCTTTACTGTCTTCCAGTGTTCCAATCTTAACACCCAGGGCGGTGAACATGTTACGGATTTCCTCGTTCTCGTAAATCTTATGTTCCATGGCTTTTTCCACGTTCAGGATTTTACCTCTCAAGGGCAAAATGGCCTGAAAATGGCGGTCGCGGCCTTGTTTGGCTGTACCACCTGCCGAGTCACCTTCCACCAGGAATATCTCGCTTTCGTCGCGGTTTTTGCTGGCGCAGTCTGCCAGTTTACCGGGCAGTCCACCACCGCTTAAGGCGCCTTTACGTTGCACCATTTCGCGGGCCTTGCGTGCTGCGTGGCGTGCTGTTGCAGCTAAGGTTACTTTATCGAAAATTATTTTGGCCTGGCGTGGGTTTTCCTCTAAATAATGCTCCAATGCCTCACCGAAAATTTGTTCAACGGCACCGGCAACTTCGTTGTTACCCAGCTTGGTTTTTGTTTGTCCTTCAAATTGTGGTTCAGGAACTTTAACGGAAACAATACCCGTTAAGCCTTCGCGGAAGTCATCGCCGCTGATTTCAATCTTCAGCTTCTCGAACATCTTGTTCTTTTCGCCGAATGATTTGAAGGTTCTTGTTAATGCCCGACGGAAGCCGGCTATGTGTGTTCCCCCTTCAATGGTGTTGATGTTGTTTACATAACTGTGTACGTTTTCGGTATAGCTGGTGTTGTATTGCAGGGCAACCTCAACAACAATATTATCGCGCGAGTTTTCTACCCAAATAGGTTCAGGAATCAATGGTTCGCGGGTAGAGTCCAGATATTTTACAAACTCAATAAGTCCACCTTCAGAATGGAATTGCTCCGAATGAAAATTCCCTTCGGCATCTTTATCCCTTTCATCAACAATGTTGAGGTTTATGCCTTTGTTCAGGAAAGCAAGCTCGCGTAAGCGGGAGGCCAGCGTATCGAAATTATAAACTGTAGTGGTGAAGATAGAGGCGTCCGGTTTGAAAGTAATGATAGTTCCACGGTAATCAGACGTTCCCATTTCTTTAACCGGCGCTAAAGGTTTGCCTTCCGAGTAGTCCTGCTCATAATACTTACCTCCACGGAAAACCTGTGCTTTTAAAGCTATAGATAAGGCATTAACGCAGGAAACACCCACGCCGTGCAAACCGCCGGATACCTTGTAACTATCTTTATCGAATTTACCACCGGCATGCAGCACGGTCATTACAACCTGGAGGGCACTAACGCCTTCTTTTTCGTGCATATCTACCGGAATACCCCGGCCATCGTCTTTTACCGAGATTGAATCATCGGGATGAATGGTAACGAAAATATTTTTGCAATAGCCGGCAAGCGCCTCATCAATTGAGTTATCTACCACCTCATAAACCAGGTGATGGAGCCCTTTCATGCCTGTGTCGCCGATGTACATGGCGGGCCTTTTACGAACCGCCTCTAAACCTTCCAATACCTGTATACTACTGGCTGAATAGTCAGCTTTTTGCGTGGTTTCTTCCATAATTATTTCCTCAGTTGCTTCACTCATAGGGTTAATTTAAAAATAAGATGGACGAAGGTAATCAAATTATGCCTTTCAGGCGCGTTTTAGGGCTTTATTTTTCCCCTATTTGGCATTAATTGTTGAAAAGTTATGGCAGAGGTTGTTTTGGCGCCTAAAAACGGCATTTCCGTAAAAAGTAACAGCCCTGAAAATTTGCTTTTTTCAGGGCTGTTATAAAAACATATTATAATGCCAGTCTATCGCATCAGAGTTACGGTACCTGCAATGGTCTTTACAGTATCATCAAAGTAGGTAACTTTTATCTGGTAGGCGTAGGTATCTTCGGGTGCAGGTTTGCCGCTTATAGTTCCGTCCCATCCATCGGTGCCTGTTACACTGTTGGTTTGATTTGCATTGTAATAAAGCTTCTGGCCCCAGCGGTTATAAATGCTAACCTCAACCGTATTTGCTCCCAAAATAGCGAACTGGAACCGGTCGTTCAATCCGTCATTGTTAGGCGTAAATGCTGTTGGGATGAAAGAAACAGGCTGGTTGGTAACGTTAACCGTAACAGTATCGGAGGCAATACATGAATCGGCGTTCATCATCTGAACGGTAAAGGTTGTAGTGAACGGTGGTTTAACGTATGGGGTAGAGCAATTAACAGTATCAGTGCAATTTCCATAGCTGAAAATATCGGCGCCGTTTTCAACTATCGGGCTCCAGATATATCCAATAACCGCGCTGTTAGAGGTAGGCGTAGCTATTAACTGCGTTTGCATATTGGTTAAAATGGATTGTTCCGTTACGCTCAGTTTAACCGAGAACGCAGATGGAGAGGCTACTACAAAAGATGAAGTGGCCCGGCAACCATTAGCGTCTAAAACAAGAACAGAGTAATTGCCTGCATTGAGGTTACTAAACGTATCGGAAGCTTGCTGCACTCCATTTACAAGATAAGTGAATGGCTGCACACCTCCGCTGGTGTTGGCTACTACGCTGCCACTGGAGGTATTAAAACATTTGGCACCGTTTACACTGGCGTTAACAGCAAGAGAGTCGGTTTGTGATAATGTATCGGTAACAACTACCGAACAGCTGAGGGCATCAGTTACGGTAAGGGTGTAAGTACCGGCGGTCAGGTTGTTGATAGCTGCTGTGGTATGGGCAGGGGTGGTGCTCCAGGTATAAGTAAATGGTTCAATGCCACCTGTTACTACTGCAATAATAGTACCTGTGCTGGTACCATGGCAGGTAGGGTTTACTGAGGCAAGGTTAGCCACAATAGGAGAAGCAGCACCGGTTATGGTAATGCTGTCAAAAACAGAGCAGCCGTGGGCATCGTGGGCATTTACCAGGTAGGTACCGCCCCCAATGTTTGCCAGGTTTTGCGAAGATGAGCCGTTATTCCACTCATATGCATAAGGCGGGGTACCGCCGGTAAGGGTAAAGCTAATAGCCCCCTTTGAAGTACTGCCACAGGTAACGTTGATGCCCGATATGGTTGGAACCAATTGAGTAGGTTGAGAAAGCGACTGGCTAAGCGTATCAACACAGCCATTGGCATCCAGTACGGTTAGGGCGTATGTGCCTTGTTGTAAAGCATAAATGTTTTGATAGGTGGAAGAGTTGCTCCACGAAAAAGCGTATGGAGGTGTTCCGCCACTGGCAGCCGTTTCGATACTACCGGTAGAGTCGTTAAAACAAAGGAGGTTATGATATGAAGCAACATTTATAAACAAAGCGAGCGGCTGGGCAACTGTTGTACCTGAGTAGCTATTGCAGCCTTTGGCATCTGTTACTGTTACATTATATGTTCCGGCAACAAGGTTGGTAAGGTCCTGTGTAGAGTCGCCATTGCTCCATCTAAAGCCATAAGGAGATGTTCCACCGATAACCCCAAGATAAACAGAGCCTGTGGCCGAATCGTGACATGATACATTTACCAGGGTATCAATTTGTACCTGCAGCAGGTTAGGCTGGGTTATCTGAACCAAAACAAAATCGGTACATCCGCGGGTATCTTTAATAGTACCAACATAATTACCGGCAGTTAAACCTGTAAAGGTGGGACTAGCCTGGAATGTTACCCCGTTAATAGAGTATGAATAAGGAGGAATGCCCCCTGTAAGCAGCAGGGTTGCACTGCCATCGCCTCCTTCAAAACACGATACGTTGGTTTTGCTTACCAGGCTTGCGGTAACAGAGTAAGCAGTATCAACCGTAACTGTTGCGCTTGAAGAGCAGCCATTGGCATCGGAAACCTGGACGGTGTAGGTGCCGGCTGATTGACCATAAAATCCGTTACCCAACTGGTTTGCCCCGCCGTTAAGCGAATACTGGTAAGGGGCTGTTCCACCATTTGCCGTAACAATAATTGAACCATCGTTAACATTGTTGCAACTGGCGTTTGTTGCGGAGTCGGTTTGTGTAAGCACAGTGGGTTGCTGAATGGTAATTGGGTTTGCACCATAAACTACCGGGCAACCATTTGCATCTTTAACATACAAGTTATAGCTGCCTGCGCTAAGGCCGCTGAATACGTTGCTGAGCTGATAAGTTGAGCCGCCGTTATCGGAGTAATAATAAGGTTGGGCGCCACCTGCTAAGGAAACGCTGATTGAGCCATTGGTTCCGCCGTTGCATAATACATTAACAACATTGGCGGAGTTGATGATGGGCGTAGGTGTAATAGTAATGGTAACAACATTGGTCCACACATAGCATGGGCCCGATTGAACCAGTAATTGATAATAAGTAGTTACCCCGATAGCACCGATTGTTGAGCCGGGCAAAGTAGCACCGGTTGCGCCGGTTATGGATGTCCAGCCATTAGCCGCCGTAGGGGTGGAGCCTGTTTGACCTAATGGATTAGTAGTAGAAGAATACCATTGGTAATTGAAAACCCCAATTCCGCCGCCCACACCTGCCGAAGTAAGCGTATTGGGTATATTACCTGAACATAAAGTCTGGCTTGCGCTAACTGAAGGTGTAGAGAAAGGAGTATATCCGGGGAAATAAATATTGGCAGATTGATTGTAAACCACACCCGATGCAGCGGTATTTGTGCTGATGTTGCCATCAGTACCCGAGCCCGGGGTACCCGCGCTTGCTGTTATAGTAGTTGGGCTGAATGTGTTATTGGCACAAGGGTCGTAAACAATTTTAATTACGCCGCCAGCACCAGCACCACCGCCGCTGGCATAGTGATTACATGAGCCGTCAGTTAATTTTGGGCTGCCGGCGTTTCCACCGCTTCCACCATTTGCTGTTAAGGCACCCGTTATGCTCATAACCCCAATGGCCTGTATTTTAATACCGCCACCAGAGCCACCACCCGCACCACCACCTGCGCCTCCGGGCCAGCTCCAGGTATAATAAGTACATGCCCCGCATAACGACGCATCGCGACAGGTGTTTGCTCCTCCGAAATCATTATTACTGCAGACATCGCAGTTATAATCTCCTCCTCCCGAACGAACTCCCCCGTTACCGCCAACGCCACCATCGGTTCCATTAGCTGAAATAACGCCGCTTACTGTAAGGTTACCTGTGGCATTTAAATTAACTGCACCGCCGCCTTTGCCGCCACTACCGCCTCCGGTACCATTACTATAGCCGCCGCCGCCGCCGCCTGCACCGCCACCGCCTGAACCTACAGGCAGGTTTGATGCATCGGCAAGGGTATTATAAGTAGCCATGGCAGTATTTGCTACTGAAGCCCCGCCTGGAACCGGTGTTGAGCCGCAATCTGAATTACCGGGTTCGCTTTCCATTCTACCTGCTGCACCGGTTCCGCCGGTTCCGCCGGCGCCACCAAATGAGCCGCCAGAGCCGCCAGAGCCGCCNNAAATACTACATCCGCCACTGGCATTTCCGCCGCCAAAACCCACATTTCCGCCACCTGTTCCCGTGCCACCACCACCACCGCCGCCGCCATTAGCCTGTGAATATCCACCGGCGCCGCCAACGCCACTTCCGGCGCCGCCGCCGCCGCCACCCGGGCCACCTATGCCGTTGGCATCTATTGTTCCGGCTATGGTAATGTTGTTTGCATTTACGGTAAAGGCACAACCGTTACTGTAATTAATGGTTAGCGTTACGCCCGCCGTAACAATAAAATCGCCGGATATATTATAAGTTCCGGCGTTAAGGGTAGTGTTTGAGTTTATTGTATAATTACCTGAAATGGCATTGGTACTGCACTGGGATTTTACCTGTAAAAAACCGAGCGCAATAATGGAGCACAGAAGTGTAAATCTTGTAACCATAAAAATTGAATATTGGATGTTGGGTATAATTATTTATTTAGATTATATGATATAACCATTGGGTAAATATATTCAGAACAACCGAATAAAGAAATGATATTGATTAAAGACAGGGATTGGCCCCTGAAGCAATAGTTAAACCGGAAGGCAATAAGCCTGGCTACCTCATCTCATTTGTTGCAACAGATATTCCATACATCTGACTTTAAGGCATTAAAACAAGGCGGGATAACTGTTGTGTTAAAGCCTTTTTTTGCCCTTAAATATCCTATCCTGCAAAAAAATTTGTTAAAAGATAAATTTTCAAAAATTGCGAAACTGGCATATAATGCATCAGTTTGGCAGAAAACCGGCGGGTTCGGATGAAGGTCTCTACTGAAGTTTGGCTTAAATAACACTTAAAAATCAAGCTGTTAGCTCTTTAAGCCTGAAAATTTATGAACAAAACTTTTGAAATTGATTTATACGCATTATTTTGCCAACAAGTTTCATCGTTTAGAATTTTTAGCTTACTGATTTTAATCATAAAGGGCTGCTTAATATTGAGCAGAGCCTGAAAAAATATTTGATATACCAAAACGTGTTTAGCATGAGAAAATCTCTACCCTCCTATGACTTTGTTCTGCAATGCTTATTAGGTTTTTTGTGTTGTGTTTTTCTGACACCCAATGTTTTGGATGCTCAGTGTGGCTTGAGTTCCTTTCCCGGCCCGGGTTCGCCCTATACACCTACCACTACTTTTCAAAATACGCAGGGAACGGGTAGTGGTACCTATGATGATTTTAATGTTACAAGTGGTAACATTTATTCATTTTACTGTACACCTACACGGGATCCCAGTACACTCAACTATTTTGACCTGACGGTTTCAAGTACTTCATCAGTTATTGTTTATAATAACTCTGTTACGCCGATAGAGAATTCGTGGACAGGTGGCACTTGCCAGTCTGCTCCTCCGGTTTCATCAACTGATTGGTATGCGAATTATACCGGAACTGTGAGAATAAATGTAAACTCGTGGAATGGCACCTGCCATGCATGGGTAGCTGGCCAGGGTTCGGCAGTACTTTCATATAAAGAATGTGTGCCCAGCGCAGATCCGGGACCAGGCAATAATGCATGGAACGTTGAAGCTTTTGCAACAACCGATATTACGATACCTGCACCTATTGTAAATGCCCGTTATGGCACATATATAGATAACGTTTCGGGTACCAGCTTTGTTAGCACAAACTATTGGGCCCAGGCATCGAATCCTTCTACCGCAGCAGGATGGACAGGTTGCGAGATGCCTAACAATAATTTTGTTGTAAAAGCGAGAAGGGAAGGTTTTCCGTGCAGCGCTTATTCAATTGTTGTAAATAAAGGTGTAAGCGCCATTGTTGTGTATTTGAACGGTACCCAGATTTATACAGGTAATAATATTACTTCGGCGGTTACTGTGGGCAATTATGCACTATCAACCACTGATTTGATTGAAATACGATTTGTTGATGATTGTTCTGCCAACGGCGGCGTTGCCAATGTGAGTATTGCCCCGATAACGGCGCCTGTAGTAAGCGGAGGAACGATTGGCGGTGTGCTTAACAATGCTAACATATGTCCGGGAGAGACATTGGGTAACTTTACAAGTGTTGTTGATGGTAGTGGCGGGGTTTCTGCTTATACCAACGGTGGCACAGTTAGTTATACCTGGGAGTTATCAATCAATGGCGGCAGTTTCTCGCCTATGGCCGGGGTTACAACCAGCACCTGGAATTCAACAACTACGGTACCTGCGGGTTCTACCTATGTAATTAAAAGAGTTACTACTGATGAGTGTGGCAACAGGGCTTCGTCTAATACCATTACTGTTACCGGAAGGCCGGCACCTAATGGTTCAATTACGCCGGCAAGCCAGCAAATTTGCCCGGGAACAAGTGCTACGTTAACGTTTAATTTTAACTCCGGAACAGCGCCTTTTAATATTTCGTATACCAATTCGCTAACTACAGTTTCGGTAGCTAACGTATCAACGGGAAGCACTATTAGTGTTAGCCCTCCAAGTACTGAAACTTACAGCTTTACATCTATTACCGATGCTTATGGTTGTACTACTACCAGCGGCTTTACCGGCGGTGCTTTGGTAATTGTAACCCCTCCTATTAATATAAGCGGTATAACCTTATCGCCTGTTTTATGTAATGGAAGCAGCACGGGGGCAATTACGGTTAACGCCGGCGGCGGTGCACCACCATTAAACTACTCTCTTAACGGCGGCGCTTATCAAACTTCAAATACCTTCAGTAACCTGCCTGCCGGGTCGTATAATATTACAGTACAGGACAGTTTGAATTGCACTCAGAACTACGCAGCTAATCCGGTTGTATTAACCCAGCCAACTGCAGTTACAGCTACGCTGGCAAAAACCGATGCAAGTTGTACGAGTGTCTTTAACGGAACCATTACTGTTACAGCATCCGGCGGTACTCCTGCTTATTCGTACGCTGTAAACGGCGGCCCTACGCAAACCAATAATGTTATAACAGGATTACAGGCGGGCTACTATACTATTACCACTTTTGACAGAAATGGCTGTTTTGATACCGCCAGTATAACCATAGGTACACAATATGCAGTTGCGCTTGACACCATTTCGACCAGTGATATTACCTGTTATGGGGCGGGTAATGGAACGCTTGATGTAGCGTTAACCGGTGGTATTGCTCCTTATCAATACTCTATTAATGGTATTTCGTATCAGAGTTCAGGAAGCTTTACGGGCCTTGCGGCTGCCAACTATATAGTAGTAGGCCGCGATTCTAAAGGTTGTACGCAGTCTGTAACAGTGGATATAACACAACCTGTCCAGTTGTTAATGATAATTGATTCAATTACGAATGTGCTGTGTAACTCTGCAGCTAATGGTAATATTTATGCCCACGCCACCGGTGGAACGCCTGGTTATACTTATCTGTGGAGCAATGGCCAAACTACTGCAAGTGACCTTAACATAGGCGGTGGAACTTATAACATTATTGCCACCGACTCGCGTGGTTGCACGGCTGTAAATGGGGGTACAGTAGCCTCACCGGCTTTATTATCCCTGAACATAGCTTTGTTCAATAACCCATTCTGTAATGGCACTTCGAGCGGTGCGATTTTGGTTACCGCCAATGGTGGTGTTGCACCATATACTTATGCATGGAGCAGCGGCCAAACTACCGAAGATATTGACAGCGTTCCTGCCGGGGTATATACTGTTTCAGTTTCAGATGCCAACGGATGCCAGCAAACAATCAGCCAAACTTTAACTGACCCTGCGGCTATAACCTCGTCGGTAACGTCAACTAATGTTAGCTGCGCGGGAGCAAATGATGGAACAGCCAGTATTACAGCAGGAGGCGGAACCCCACCGTTTACTTATTTGTGGTCTGATTTTTTAACCACCCCGGTGGTTACAGGATTGGCCGGTGGTACTTACTATGTAATTGCTACCGATCATAACGGATGCCAGCAAAGAGATTCGGTTACTATAACTGAACCGTTACTTTTAGTAGTTACAGATAGCGTTACCAATATTTCGTGCTTTAATGCTAACGATGGTTCCGTAGCCCTTACCGTATCAGGCGGAACCCTTCCTTATGGTTATTTATGGAGCAACGGGGCTACTACTCAAAACTTATCGAACCTGGCCGGTGGGCAATATTGCGGAACGGTAACTGATGCCAACCACTGTTCGGTTGTAGTTTGTGTTAATGTTATTAATCCGTTGCAGTTACAACCTGTGTTTGTGGTTAAGAACCTGAGTTGCTTTGGCGATACGAATGGTGCAATTAACCTTACCGTTTCTGGTGGAACTCCGGGTTACTCTTATGTATGGAGTACCTCAGCAACTACAGCTAATATCAGTGGTCTTACTCCGGCAACCTATTATGTTACCATTACTGACTCAAGAAATTGTGTAACGGCGGACTCTGCTACAGTTAACTCACCGGGGGCATTATATACTTCAGGTATTTTGAGTAATGTAACCTGCCATGGGCTGTGTAACGGGTATATTTTAACTACGCCTTATGGTGGTACCTTGCCATACACTTTTGCATGGTCAAACGGCCCGTCCACTGAGAACGTTATTCAGTTATGCGGTGGAAGCTATTATTTAACGCTGACTGATGCCAACAACTGCTCGGTGGCTTCTTTATATATTATTCATGAACCTGCATTATTTACAGATTCTATTGCAACAACTCCGGTTTCATGTTTTGGAAATTGTAATGGTGCCGTGGCTTCAATACCAAATGGCGGGACCCAGCCTTACCAGTATTTGTGGAACACTTTCGGTAACGATTCATTACAATCAGGATTGTGTGCCGGGCATTATACTTTAATGTTAACCGACTCAAACGGATGTCATTTAACTGATACGGTTGATTTGGCACAGCCTTCGCAGATATTAGTAAGCGGTACTATTACCAATGCGGTATGTAACGGAAGTAATACCGGTGCTGTTAATCTTACTGTTTCAGGCGGGTCTTCTCCGTATACCTTTAACTGGTCAGGTGGCCAAACCAGCGAAAACATAAATAATGCGCCTGGTGGTGCTGCTACGGTTACGGTTACAGATGCGCATAGCTGTTTGGTATCAACCGTCTTTAATATTGGCGAACCGGAAAAAATACATCCAACGGTTTCAATCAATGAACCGCGATGCAGCGCCGGAAACGATGGCTTTATATCGGTTGCTGTAACCGGTGGGGTTGCCCCTTACGGATATGGATGGAATACAAGCCCGGCTCAATCAGGTGCCACTGCTACTAATTTATCGGCTGGAACCTATACCTTAACTATTACCGATTCGGTAGGTTGTTCGGCTACAGTAACAGATACTATTGTGGATCCTACTCCTGTAACGGTTACTACGCAAGGGGCAAGTTCGAGGTGTTACAATAATCCGAATGGCGGAGTTATTGCTACTGCAACAGGTGGATATGGCCCTTATACCTACATCCTTGATGGGGTTTATCAGACCAGTGATACTTTTAAAGGATTATCACCTGCTACCTATGTGTTGCTGGTTATGGATGCCAATGGATGCCAGGCAACAAGCAACTTTGTTGTAGGGGCGGTTAGTACCGTGTCAGTTACCTTATCGGTTACTGACCCAAGGATTTTAACCGGTATGCAAACTCAACTATCGGCATCAGCTACTTCCGATACTACTATTACGCATTATTTCTGGTCGCCGGTAACAATTGACTCGGTTGACGTGTTTGACTTTAGTGGCTGCGGAGATACTTCGGATTGTACATCACCTTATGTAATGCCGCCGTTTACCACCACATTTACGGTGATGGTAGAAAATGCCGATTCGTGCTTTGCAACAGATACCATAACAGTGTATGTTGATAATGAGGCGGGTAAATTTGAACCTACCGCGTTTACACCTAATGGAGATGGACTTAACGACCGGTTTGCGTTAACCTACCTTGGCGCCAGCAAAATTGAAGTAACTATTTATAACCGTTGGGGCGAGAAGGTATATTACAACCCTAACCAGACAAACAATTTGAACGCCCAGGATGGATGGGATGGTACCGACCACGGAAAAGAAGCACCGCAAGACACCTATGTTTGGGTATCAAACGTTACCTACTTTAACGGGGTAGTAAAGAATGAAACAGGAACAGTAACATTAATGCGATAAAAGCTTAAAAACCCCCGGCATAAACCGGGGTTTTTTGGCTAAAGGACTTAGCACAACGACACACACAGGCATAGTTTAATTTTAGGTAATGAAAAAGCCGCTTCACCCTGACGACCGCTCTTTCATCGCGCTGAAGGGTTCTCTTTCGGCGATGGTGTTAATTGCAGATTTTAGCCACACGCATAATGCCCCCACTAAAGTTTTGTTTGAAAATATTTTAGCTACTTACCTGCAGGTTATACCGGGTTTATTGGCTTTTGTTAATGAGATTATACTTAAAACCGCACGCTGGGTGTTAATAGCGTAACATAAACAGAAAATATGTTTTTTGCGACAATACCTGATGGGAATTAATGGTTTAAATAAATGTCGAATACAAAAAGGAATATTAT
>PMXD01000060.1 GCA_003165895.1 Bacteroidota bacterium
ATGTTGCTAAATTATAAAAGTTTCTGGTTAAGCAAAATACTGTGGTGGGATGCTTAAAGGAGGAATTGCTTTCGCCGTCACTTTTGTATTTAAAGCCAGTCAGTGCCAACCTTTATTTCAAACAAGTCAAGCCAGTTGGAGTTCTCCTTTTCAATAAGGTCAATTTTCTTTTTTCGTGAGCCTGCTTTAATTTGCTTTTCGCGGGTTATGGCATCGTTTATATTGGCAAAGCGCTCGTAGTAAACCAACTTGTTGATGTTGTATTTGGCGGTAAAGCTATCCGGATAATTTTTTGTGCGGTGTTGAGTACACCTGTTTTCAAGTTCACTTGTTACACCCGTATAAAGCACGGAATTACCTTTATTGGTCATGATATAAACATAATAGGTTTGAAATGCCAGCCCAATATTATCTACCCGTGCCATGTAGCGAAAATTTGTATTTAAATATAAAAGAGTGGCTGTCATTGCGAAAGCAATTCCCGTAAAAAATAAAAAAAGATATTGCTTGTGGCAATCTTCCGTTGTGTCTTTAATCGGTAATTTGCCAACTAAAGACACAACGGAAGATTGCCACAGCCTTTTCTCTAAAATTTATTATTGGTAAAGGCTTCGCAATGACATCTTTTTTATAGGAAAGGCAGGCGCGGCCCGAACCTGCGATTTCTCCGATTTAGAAACTAGTGCTCTACCAACTGAGCTACCACCGCATGTTGCTAAATTATAAAAGTTTGGGATTAAGAAAAATAGTATGGCCGCACCTATTGCCAAAGGGGGCTGCTTCTTTTTTGTTCTTTATTGGTTCTATTGCTTTCGCTTGCTTTTCTTTTCCAGTAAATGGTTTATCTTTTTTAAAAGCTCGTTCTTTTCGGTGAGCGACTCTACGTGTGAACTCAACCGGGCAATTTCTTTGTGTAATTCATCCAACTCCTTTTGCAATTTACTTTCCTGTTTATTTAATTCGGGTATTTCGTAATACTGAAAGAAGTTAAATTTGAGGGCCTTTGATATCGTATATAAAACCTCTACATCAATTGATGAGCGTTTAAAAATTCCATAGATATTTTGTTTGGAAGTATTAATGAGCTTTCCCAATTCTGTGGTTCCAAGTTTCAATTCTTTTGCCCGCGCTTTAATCTTTTCTCCAATGTGGATTTTCATACCCCAAACTTGAATAAGACGCGGCAAAGAACACACACTAAAAGTTCGTCAGTAATTAACTTTATTAAACTTAAAATTAACTACTGTTTGAAATATTTTTACTTTAGCTGTTCCTATATTTGTAAAAGCAACCTTACCATGCACATAATTCTTCAGGGAAATTTGCCTGTATCAATACCCCGGCAGTTCCACCTTAAACGGGTGGAATTTGGCGTGAATATAACCACCGATGACAGAAGAGAAATTGAGGAATGTACTTTACAGTTCTACCATTCGAAAGGGCTTGTTGAGCCTTTTGAAAGAAAGTTTAAGCTGGACCGAACACAACCTATAAAGAACTTACTTTTTGATTTGGACGAAACGGAGTTTAAGCTCTATGCCGATATGTGCAAGGTTGTGTGGCCTGAGTTGATTGAGGATGATGAGGTGGTTATTATTCCGCTTTTTTGAGGTGGCAAACTGCTGTAGCGGGATGCTCAAACAGGGAGAACGCTTACCGCCGTCCCCGCGGGGCAATGTCATTAAGTTAAGCCGATACTCAGTTCTTTTTGCGCTACGCTACCTCCCAGCCTCCGAAACGGAGGAGCTGCCACACAGCAAAAAGAACAGTTTTGCCCGGTGGTTGTATTTTGTATTTTTGGGTAGCGGTTCTCCCGTTTCGGGAGCCAGAGGGTTTGCGTGGATGTATTTCCTTAACTTAACGACATTGCCCCGCAGGTGTCTCCTTTTCTGGCTTTGCAGAATAGGGACCCTGCGGCTTAGTTAGCGCTACAAATGCAAAATGGCCCTGCTGCTTAAAAACCGCAGTCTCCCGAAACGGAGACCCTGGGAGACGAAATAGGTTTGAAATACCAGTCCANNAGGAAAGGCAGGCGCGGCCCGAATCGGCAATTCCTTCGATTTAGAATTGAGGTACTATACTTTGTGGTCGATAAATTATAAAATTTTGGTGTTACTAAAAAACGTAGCTGGATGCGGACATGGTCGAGTATAGTTGGTAACCATTGCTCGAAGGGATGATGAGGTGGTTATTATTCCGCTTTTTTGAGGGGGGCAAACTGCTGTAGCGGAACGCTCAAACAGGGAGAACGCTTACCGCCGTCCCCGCAGGTGTCTCCTTTTCTGGCTTTGCAGAATAGGGACCCTGCGGCTTAGTTAGCGCTACTAATCAAAATACCCCTGCTACTTAAAAACCGCAGGGTCCCGAACGGTATAACTGCGGGGACGAATAGGTTTGAAATACCAGTCCAATATTGTCCACCCGTGCCATGTAGCGAAAATTTGTATTTAAATATAAAAGAGTGGCTGTCATTGCGAAAGCAATTCCCGTAAAAAATAAAAAAAGATATTGCTTGTGGCAATCTTCCGTTGTGTCTTTAATCGGTAATTTGCCAACTAAAGACACAACGGAAGATTGCCACAGCCTTTTCTCTAAAATTTATTATTGGTAAAGGCTTCGCAATGACATCTTTTTTATAGGAAAGGCAGGTGCGGCCCGAATCGGCAATTCCCCCTTTGAGCGTAGCATCTTGCGTCCTTAGTCCATACCCCCTTTGAGCGAAGCATCCTGCTTCGCTTTTCTATGTTTGTAGCGTCCCGCTACAATGTATTCCGGCTTGTTTCATAAATGAATATATTCGCCCGCTGCCCACCGGGTGTTATAATTTGCCGTCATAAAATATAACCCGATAGTGGCCAATTGTAATGAAACACTACCCCATACAATATTTAAGGGCTATTGCCGCCATGCTGGTGGTTTTTGAACACTTTAAATTTTATCCGTTTACCGATAACCTGCTTTCGGGCACCATTGGGGTTGATATATTTTACATTATCAGCGGGTTTATCATGAGTATTAATATTGAAAAGTATATTGATAAGAAATATGAGTTTATTGTAAACAGGTTTGTGAGGATATATCCGCTGTATATTATTTTAACTATACCGCTGGCGTACCTGTACCTGCGCAACAACAGCATTGATGTTTTAACCGTTTTTCCATCGCTTTACCTGGTAGGAAGCTTTTCGGGGGATTGTTACAAGGACCCCATTCTTTACAGCGGATGGACGCTGGTTTACGAATTCATTTTTTACGGATTGATAATAGCCTTTGCCAGGGACCGGAAAATTACGGTGGCCATACTTTGCACCATGGGCTTGGTTGGCCTGGTTTTCAGTATAAACAACCAGGCAGGGTATTTTTTCAACCAGTTTTATTTTCTGTTCGCTGCAGGCATGTTAATACACAGGGTATTGAACAGCGAAATGCTGCAAAAGTACAGTGTTGAACTTTTAACGGTGAGCGCTATATTATTGGTGGGTGTAATGTTGTTTAATGACCGGTCTGTAGCCGGCGACGGTAATTATATCCCGCGCCAGTATATTAACGTTTGGGGCAAGGCAATGCCGAGGTTGCTGGTGTGGGGCTTGCCTTCGGCATTTTTTGTAGTTTCGTTTTATGTGTTTTTTATAAACCGGCCATCTATACCCTGGTTAAACGAACTGGGGAATATGTCGTTTTCAATTTACCTGGTGCATACGTTTCTGTTTCAGCTTTACAATTACATGATTGGTTGTTACGGCTTTTTAAATAATACCCTGTTTACCGTTTCCATTTTCGTATTGATTTTTCCGTTGTCAAAATTGACCTATGAGCTTATTGAGATAAGGTTTAACCGGTGGTTGAAACATCAGTTGGCATAGCAGAATGCTATCTTCAGGCAGTAAAAAATTTCAAGCCTTTAATAAAGTCGAAAATCTTTTTTGTTATCCGTATACAGTTGAACTTCATGGTTTAGCGCGGTGGCAGCAATTAATCCATCCGGCGGAAGCAGTGAGTTTTCTGGTAAATATTTTTTCATAAGCAAAACGGAGGCAAGCGAAATCTGCTCAGTTAATGGCAGAATCTGATATGCTTTAAGCTGTTTTTCCAATTCGTATTTTCTTTTTTTGCTACTAACACCCTGGTATAGTTCAAGTACAGTAATTACCGAAACCGCAATCCTACCCTCAAGCATATCAAGATTTTTTTTATGCCCGATATGCCCCCTGAATACTTTGATAAAAATATCGGTATCTACCAGAACTATTTTTTTCTGCCCCATAACGATTTTCTGAAGTTTTGGGGGTCTATTTCAATATCTTTCCATTTGGCAAATAGCATGGTGGGAGATATTTTGGATGGCTTTTTTTTAAGTGCGTTAGGTCTGGGCTCCTCAGTTACCTGGTAACCCAGTTTTTGTAGCAGCCGCTCCACAAACTCCTTATTGTCATTATCCACATTTACTCTTAAATAGCTCATATTTTAATAATTGCGCTTCAAAGATAATTAATTTAGAACGGATGTTGTATTTCTGATGAGGGAAGAACCCCTGGATTTTTGCATCTTGTATTCCGTTTAAACAACCACCCATGCTAAAAAAAACACTTCGGATAACGCTGATCGTTTTGGTTGTTTTCTTCACGGCCTTTTTTGTGTTTGTACCTAACCTGGTGGACCGGTATATAAACCGGACGATACATGCCTCGGGCCCGGCAGATAAAAACGGGTGGTACGATTCAATACCATTTATTGCCGACCTGCATTGCGATGCTTTGCTTTGGAACCGAAACCTGCTGGTGCGCCATAGCTTTGGCCACGTAGACGTGCCAAGGATGCAGGAAGCAAACGTTGCGCTGGAAGTTTTTACCGTGGTAAGCAAAACGCCCATAGGCATTAACTATGATAAGAACAGCGATAAGACCGATATGAATGCACTGCTGAGTTTTGCCCAGCTACGCGCCCCGCAGGATTGGTTTGACATGAAGGCCCGGGCGCTGCATCAGTGCGAACAGTTACACCGGTTTGCCGATGAATCGAATGGTAAATTCAGGGTGATTGCCAATAAGCATGAGTTGCTTAATTATATGGCGGAACGGAGCCACGACCGGAGCCTTACCGCAGGCCTGCTGGGCATTGAAGGCGCACATTGCCTGGAGGGCAACCTGAATAACCTGGATGATTTTTATAATGCCGGTGTGCGTTACATCGGCCTTACCCATTTTTTTGATAACGAATGGGGCGGCTCGGCCCATGGTGAAAAGAAAGGCGGCCTTACAGAAAAAGGCAAACAGCTTTTGCACCGCATGGACAGCCTGCATATTATTATTGACCTTGCCCATGCAAGCCCGGCAACTATCAGCGATATTTTTAAAGTAACCACCGGGCCATTGCTGGTATCGCATACAGGCGTAAAGGGAACCTGCGATGGTGTGCGCAATTTAAGCGATGCTCAGATAATGGAAATTGGCCGGCGCCATGGCCTGATAGGCATAGGCCTTTGGGAAACTGCCGTTTGCGGCACCGATGCCGATGCCACTGCCCGAAGTATTAAATACGTGGCCGATAAAATTGGGGTAGATAAGGTTGCTATGGGCAGCGATTTTGACGGTGCTACGCACAGCAGTTATGATATAACGGGCTTTCCGGTGATAGTGAAGGCACTGATTAAGCAGGGATTTACCCGGCCCGGGATTGAGCAAATAATGGGCGGTAATGTGCGCGATTTTTTGTTAAGGAATTTGCCGGAGTAGGGTTTTGTTGAAACCTCCGATTGGGCAGTAACCGCGCCTCTTCGGGCAGGCACTTTATGCCACCACCCTTTCTATCTGCAACGGATAGAAAGGGTGGTGGCATAAATAATTGCAGCTTTTTTTAAATTATTTGCTGGCAGTAATCCATCCGGGTACGGTTACTTGTATTTTGCTCATTTTACCTTTCAGGGTTACATCTCCTTTACCGGTAGATGCATGTTCCCAGCAACGCATGATGCAATTAAAATTGACCGAGAAGTTAAAACTCTTTTGATCGCCGCTCCAGATAAAATCGGTGATGGTTATATTGCTTGAATCTCCTTTTACCATAGCATACACTGTTGAATTATGTTGCAGCGATACGGATGATAATTTAGTATCAGGCAGCATAGGATTGGCGAAGGATAATTCAAGCTGGACGATTTCGTCAAAGGGGCCACCGTCTTTATCGGTATAGCTTTTACCATCCAGGATAACGCTGATGACTGTTTTTGCAGGGGCCCTTCCATCCATTGAAGGAGGTTGTGCAATAACGGTGGCGGTAAAAGGGAAGTAATCTCTGACTTCAAAAATTTCGTTATTGACCGAAGCTCCGTAACAAGAGCCACCGGCATCACATTGTTGGCCCGATGCAACAGGTACGGGATACTGAGCCGGAGGGGTGGCCAAAGCCGCATCAAAATCAGCATGCGTGGCGGTGTTGCCTGAAAATACTATATCGCCATCTTTGAATCTTACAGTGCCGGTTGCACTAACCTCCGAGTTTGGATTTATCCTGATAACATTTTGGCAGAAATCAAATTGCGGAAACGACATCAGGGCCGTAGCGGTTATGATATATGGAAATAGATTTTTCATGGCTTTTACTTTTTAGGGGGGATTAATTTTCCCGATACAAAGTTGCGGCTATATGGACTGATAAGCGTTGCATAACTTTATATAAGAGTTACATCTTTTACGCATGGTACGTGCAATTAGAGATGGCTGGATAAATGCGCTTGCCATTAATATTCATATAGCTACAACGGGCTTGTAATACTTGCTTTTATTTCCCTCCACCCAATTCAGACAGGTCTGTTTTTTTGCGGCCTTCGTCGTGGTAAATGGTTATGTTTTCGTGGCCGGGGTAGAAGGTTACTTCGAAGAAGCCTTTATCGTTCCAGAAAATGCAGTCGTTAGCGGTTTGGGGCGGAGTTTGGGCCGCCTGCTTTTGAGATACATGTATAAGCCTGCTTCCGGCGCCGCTGATGATGTAGTGAATGTTATCAGTGTAATGGTATTGTATGGCGTGCATGTGCCCGGCGGCAAAATATACACCGGGATATTTTTTGAGTATGGCTATCATTTGCGCCGACATTTTGCTGTACGCCGGAAAATCGGGGTCGCTCTGACGCGCGCGTTTGGGGGCCAGCCAGGTTGGTAGTTTTTTAACGGCGCGCTGGTAATATACCGGGTGGTGGCTAACCAGCATAAGCTTTTCTTTTTTAGCGGTAGCATCGACCATCAGGCTATCCAGGTTTTGATAAAATGCCTTTTGGGCAGCTGCGGTTTTACGGCGGTTTTGTTTAAACTGCGATATAATAAGCCAGTAGGTATCAATAGAGATGACCCTTATTTTGCCGTTATCCAAATCAACCGCTTCGGGGCCGGGTGTTCCGTTTTTGGGGATATAAGTATTGCCGGGGTTTTGAATGGAGGTGTTTTTGGCCAGGTTCTGCTCAATAAAGTTTTCTTCCAGT
This sequence comes from Bacteroidota bacterium, assembly GCA_003165895.1. Lineage (GTDB taxonomy): Bacteria > Bacteroidota > Bacteroidia > Chitinophagales > LD1 > Bog-950. Next base: position 7,472 of record PMXD01000060.1, read on the forward strand.
TTCAGTTTCGGTTGGCCGCGCTTTATATTCATAATGTTCCACCAGTCGTGGTTGCCGGGCACAAACCAGGCGGCGCCTTTGTAGCCCTGCAGCGTGTTCATTTCAGTAAGCACCTTCTCCCGCGTTTCCAGGGTGCTGTCGAAACCTTTGTAGCCAATGGGCAGTAGCCCGCCCAGGGCGTTTTTGTACGAGTTATCGCCCAGGAAAAATACGGCGCTGTTAGGATTTCGATTTAATACACTTTTCAGGCTGTCGAGTGTTTGGGTGGTCATTTCATCATCACCGGCATCGCCAATAAGGAAGATTTTGAAAGGGTTCGTTTGGGCAATGGCAGTAATTGAGGTTAACAGCCATGCAAGGCTGCAGAGGATGCGGGTTTTGATCATGGAATCAAATGTAGAAAAAAGGGCGGGGTAAATACTTCGGGGCGTTGCAAGTAGTGAAACCATTAGTACACTAGACCTCTTTCATAATTCAACA
>PMXD01000038.1 GCA_003165895.1 Bacteroidota bacterium
AACCTGATAGAGATGGGAGAACCTCCTTGTATAAGACGGCCGGCAGGTATTTATGATTTGTTCTAACCTCAGCTTATCTTCCCCCAGATATTTTCCTTGGAACCCTCTTCCACGTATTTCAACAACGCATAGTGTTCGGGCTTACTTAACGATGGGTCGTTCTCAATTAATTCGTTGGCGGTGGTGCGGGCGGCTTCGAGAATGGTGCCATCAGCCACTAAATCTGCCAGACGGAGGTTGATGGTGCCGCTTTGGCGGGTGCCTTCTATATCGCCCGGGCCGCGTAGTTTTAGGTCTTCTTCAGCAATGATAAAACCATCATTGGTTTGGCACATAACGGATATGCGCTGCTTGCTTTCGTTAGATAGCCTGGCTCCGGTCATTAAAATACAGAAGGATTGCTCTGCACCGCGGCCTACTCTTCCCCGTAACTGGTGTAATTGTGCCAGGCCAAAGCGCTCGGCATTTTCAATAATCATTACTGAGGCATTGGGCACGTTTACGCCTACTTCAATTACGGTAGTTGCCACCATAATATTGGTATCGCCTTTTACAAAGCGCTGCATCTCAAAATCCTTATCGGCTGAGCGCATCCGGCCATGCAGTATGCTTACATGGTAATTGGGCATAGGGAATGCGCGGCTGATGCTTTCGTAGCCATCCTGCAAATGTTTTAAATCCAGTTTTTCGCTTTCTTCAATTAACGGATATACAATATATATCTGCCGGCCTTTTTGAATCTCTTCTTTCATAAAACCGAATACACGTAACCTGTCGGCATCAGTACGGTGCAGGGTGCGGATGGGCTTACGGCCCGGAGGTAATTCGTCAATGACGGATACATCCAGGTCGCCGTAAATGGTCATGGCAAGGGTGCGGGGGATTGGGGTGGCGGTCATTACCAGTATGTGCGGGGGCTTTTCGTTTTTGTTCCACATTTTGGCGCGTTGCTCCACCCCGAAGCGGTGTTGCTCGTCAATAACCACCAGGCCTAAATTTTTAAANNTTTTTAAACAACACGCCATCTTCAATCAGGGCGTGGGTGCCTATTAAAATATCAATTTTGCCCTCGGCCAGGTTTTCCAGGATGAAGCGACGGGCTTTGCCTTTTACATTACCGGTTAGCATGGCCACTTCAACATTAGTACCCCGAAGGGCTTCCATAATACTTTCGTAATGCTGGTTGGCTAAAATTTCGGTGGGGGCCATCATACAGGCCTGAAAGCCATTATCAATGGCCATGAGCATAGTAAGCAGCGCGACGACAGTTTTGCCGCTGCCTACATCGCCCTGCAGCAAGCGGTTCATTTGCCGACCGGTGAGGGTATCCTTTCGTATTTCTTTTAACACGCGTTTTTGCGCACTGGTTAGTTCAAACTTTAAATTTTTTTTATAGAAGAGGTCGAACTTGTTATCAATCTTTTCGAAAATAAAGCCCTTTGAAATTGCACCACGGTTTGACTTTACCTTCAGCATTTGCAACTGAATTAAAAACAGCTCTTCAAATTTTAACCTGCGGGTGGCCTCATGCAGCAGTTGTTCATTTTTTGGGAAATGGATATTTACCATGGCATCGTACCGCGAAATAAGGCGGTACTTTTGCAATATTTCTTTCGGCATAAATTCAGGCAGGTCAGATGGTTTAACCTGGGCGAATAATGTTTGCATCAGTTTGGCAACGCCCTTGGAATCGAGGTTGCGTTTTTTTGCTTTTTCTGATGATGAATATACCGGTTGCAGGCCTTTGCCACTGGCTTTTATTTCGTCGGTAAATAATTCAATATCGGGGTGAGGAATGTTGTAGTAGCCGTTGAAAATATGAGGCTTGCCAAAAACGAGGTAGTCTACTTTAGGCTTTAGCGATTTGAGGATAAAATCAACGCTTTGAAACCATATCAATTCAATTTCACCGCTGCCATCGCGAAAGGTTGCTATGAGCCTTTTTTGCTTTTTATCGCCAAGTTGCCTGAACTCAACTATCTGTCCCTTTAGCTGTATGTATTGCGTTTGCGGGGTTATCTCTTTTATTTTATGGATAACCGAGCGGTCTATATACCGGAAAGGGTAGTATTTAAGCAGCTCGCCGAAGGTATGCACGTCCAGTTCCTTGCGCAGCAACTCGCCACGGGGTGGGCCCACGCCTTTGAGGTATTCGATATTGGATTGCAGCAGGGACGCCATTGACCGGTTTAGAGGATACGAAGTTATAAAAAAAGGCAAGCCCCCTTCCGTCCCCCGAAGGNNCAAAGCCGAATACAAATACAAGAGTTGTTGTTGGTGGTTGTATTGGCTGTTTTGCCCTGGTATCCCCTTCGGGGACGGAAGGGGCCTTTGTTTCCCCGCCCTGTTTCTTTAACTTCATGATTAAATGAGGAAAATATTATTGATAATTTTTGTATGTGTTTGCCAGGTGGTGGTGGGGCAGAAGTATGATTATCACTGGATACTAGGTGAACAGGGATTACCAAGTGAAACCGGGAATATGGACGTTTTATTTACCGATACTTCTGCCGACACCGTAAGAAATCAGCGTTTTGTTCCAATGGATAATAGCCAGACTACAGTTTGCGATTCATCAGGAAATCTGATATTTTTTAGCAATGGAGCAAGGATATATAATGCCACGAATGCCACTATGCAAAATGGGGACAGCCTAAATTTCGGTGCAGCGTGAGCAAATTATTTTAATGGAATTGATTATAACGCGGCTGAAGATATAGTGGCGCTACCAACTGATTCACCGTCAATATGGAACTTAATACATTATTATATAGCATATACTCCGGGAGCTGAAATTGCTCTTTATCCTTGGCGGATAGAGGAAACCCAAATAGACATGAGCCAGGATAATGGTTTGGGAGGTGTTGTTTTTAAAAATAAAGTTTTAGTTCAGGATGCATTGGGGACTTATGTAACAACCTGCAAACATGCAAACGGACGCGATTGGTGGGTGTTTGCCAGTAAAACCAGTTCTAATTGTTTGTATACTCTTTTGGTAGAAAAGGATACAGTGATTCAATCTCCGATGCAATGTATAGGTTCAGAATATATGAGTGGAGACGGTGGACAGGCGGCATTTTCACCGGATGGAAACAAATTTGCATGGGTAGGTGATTTCAGTGGCGTAAACCTATATAATTTTGACAGGTGTAGCGGTTTGCTAAGCAATCCTATGTTATTGCCATATTACGGCAGAAATAGTACATATGAAATTGGGATTGCCTTTTCACCCAATTCGCGCTTTTTATATATAACACAGAGCTATTGCATTTTGCAGTTTGACCTAGCTGATAGCAACATAAGCACAAGTGTTGATACTGTAGCGCATATTACCGTGCCACCCGACACTAATGAAGCGATTACAGGATATTATTTTTTGATGCAATTAGCGCCGGATGGTAAAATATACGTTAGTGCGAATAACTCCGAAAAATACCTGCATGTAATAAACAATCCCGATGAAAAAGGGGCTAGTTGTAATTTTGTAAACTATGGATTCGTATTACCGGCGTTCAATAGCTTTGGCCTGCCCAGCTACCCCGGCAATTACCCCCTAGGTGCATTACACGGCAGCCCCTGCGATACTTTAAGCCCGCCGGACACCAGCAGTGTGGGCATTGCAAAAATTAACCGGGAGAAAGTTTTGAAAATATACCCCAACCCAGCCAACGATTATGCCATTGTAGATTATGGTTTTACTGATTGGAGCATGGGCACGGCTGTAAGTTTGCAGATAATAGATGCAGTGGGACAGGTTGTTTATACGCAGGCTTTACCCGCTTACAGCGGGTTTCAGCGGCTGGATATTTCGGGGTTTGCCGCGGGGGTGTATGAGGTGGTTATTAAGCGGGGTGGTGGTGTTGTGGCGAGTGGGAGGTTGGTGAGGGAGTGAATGCGCTGCTTGCATTTAAAATAAAACAGATGTCATTGCGAAGCCTTTTCATTTAAAAATCAATTAGAGAAAAGGCTGTGGCAATCTTCCGTTGTGTCTTTACTGGGTAATTTGCCAGTTAAAGACACAACGGAAGATTGCNNTTTATTTTTTTACGGGAATTGACCTCGCAATGACATATTCTTTATTTTACATGCCCTCCATTCTCTTAATCTTCTTACCCGCCAGGTGTTGTTTCCAGATATTCCAGTAGTGGTCGTGCCAGCCTTTTTTGAGGTGTTCGGCGTGGATATCGGGGACGAAGGCGTGGATGGCGTGGAGGATGGTGTCTTTGCCTTTGGGTTCGAGCATGATGGTGAAAAGGGAGTCGACATCTTCGGGTGCCCAGTCGGAGCCGCGCCAGGTTTGCACTATCAGTTTATCCTTTACCGTGGTCACCGTGTTACCGGTGATGTAACCATCCCATGCCGACATGGGGGCACCGGCTTTGGTTGAAACCTTAACAGGTGAACCGGCTATGAGCGAATGCAGTTTTGCATTGGTGTACAAGTCGAACAGCGCTTTTGGTTTGGTATTTTTAAACGTTACCTTTTGTATGATGTGCTTTGCCATGGTGTTTGGGTTTTGTATTTAAATGTAGGAAGATTTTGTTATGGGAGTATTAATTTTTTAGGGGCCTTGTACAAGAAACGAGTGGGTGTAGTAAAGCCAGACAATTCAAAATTTCGCGTCATGGGCGAGGAAGGAAAAGTTTCTGCACCGCTCTTATAAAGAACAAATAAATAGCTCCGCGTTTTAACGCGG
>PMXD01000386.1 GCA_003165895.1 Bacteroidota bacterium
TTGACATGACACTAGTTAGAAGTATTAAAAAAACAGCCCGCTTTTCAGCAGGCTGTTCTTCATAATTTATATGGGTAATTTATTTAATATCTAACTATCCTAAACCCTACATCATCATCCTTTGACTCCGGTGGAAATTTATCGCGGTTAGCTGCGCGGCAATCGCGACGCGGGCCCCACCATGAACCACCGCGGACTACTTTTTCTTTAGTTGCAACCGACGGACCCGTAGGGCCATTAGACGGGCTGTTGGCATAGTATTTTTCATCAAACCAATCGGTGCACCACTGCCATACATCTCCGCTTAAATCAAATATGCCAAGTTCGTTTGCTTTCTTCCCGCCTACCGGGCGTATCTCTTTGGTTCGAACACTGTCGTACCATGCAACTTCGTTGGCTTCATTGGCGCCTGAATAAATATAGCCATGTCCTTTATTGCCGCCTTTAGCAGCATATTCCCATTCAGCTTCGTTTGGCAAACGATAATTTTTATCGCTCAACTGGTTTAGTTTATTGATGAACATCTGCACGTCAAACCAGGTTACATTTACAACGGGGCAATCGGCGCAATACTTACCTGAGGGGGTGGTGCCCATAATAGCTTTCCATTCTTTTTGGGTTACATCAAATTTGCTCATTTTAAAACTTTTGATGGTAACCGTATGCCTTGGTTTTTCCCAACCCACACATTCAGTGTCCAGGGGGTTGTTGCAGCCCATGGTAAAGTTTCCGCCGTCAACGGCAATCATTTTAGCTTCTATAGACTTAACTACTTCAGCCAGTTTTGGGTCGAGCGGTGCTTTGTCCTGCTCAGTATGTTTGGCGGCTTTACCGTGCGTAACGTTGGCATCAGTATTTGCCTGGCTGAATACCGGAAGGGCAAACAGCAAGGCGATAATATGGCAGTAAATCTTTTTCATGCTTACAAAATTAAGAGGCTGTTTGGGTTTTTATAATGATATGAATGTGGATATCTGTTTAGTTGTCTAGTGCGGTGTTACATGCGATAGGATATTGAGCAATGTGTCCGTTGAAAGTGGTTGGCGGGGATGCCAACCACGAGTGGTCTCTCATTGGTTGGCGTCCCCGCCAACCAATGATTTTTTGCTGTTTATTGCAATATCACTTTAGCACTGTATTTCTCCTCGTTCATGGTGGCATTTAAAATATAAGTTCCGGGAGGTAACATGCTTGATGCCTGTATAGTTAATGTTTGGCTGCTACCGGCTGCGGCTATGGTAAATATGTTATTGTAAACAAGCTGTCCGCTGATATCGTACATATCTACCTTCACTTCATCAGCAGCATTCTTCACATCCAGAAATATCTCACTGCTGGTTGGGTTAGGATAAAGGGCAAAGTCGGTTGCAACCTCGTCGCTCAGGTTAGCCTGTACAATGTAGGTGTAAACAAAATGGCCGTTATTATCAACCTGCCTTAACTTATAATAGTAGAGGGTATTTTGCGGCACACGGTCATCAAACGTATAGTTATTGGTAATGGTAGAGTTATCGTGGCCCACCACAAAGCCTACATCGGCAAAGTTTACACCATCGGTGCCTCTCATTACATAAAACCCTGCGTTATTGATTTCAAGCGCAGTAGCCCAGGCAACAGTAACGTGGTGCTTGCCCATTGGGGTAGCCATTAATGAAATTAACTGCACCGGTAAGGCCTGGCCAACACCGCCCATACCCATGGTAAAATGCGAGAAGTTGGAGTAACTGCCACCCGGTACGCCTGCGCCCTGGTAACAGCCTATATTTTTAGTATACGTTAAAAGGTCTGTGGCACTTGATACTGTAGCTTCAATATCAGGTGTCCAGTTAACGGAGCTAAGGGAAGGGTCAACACCATAGGCTGCTTCGTATTTCAATATCCTCCATGCGGCTGAAGGGTCCACTGCCTGAAAATTGTTGGGGTAAGCTTCAATATCATATAAGTAGCCGCTGTTAGTACTGGCCTGAAAACTCCAGTAGCCGTGGTTTTGAGAGGTGTGATCTAAAATAAGCCACTGCGGCGCGCCGTTGTTACATTCGTTTGATGGGAAATACCGGTTGTAACCGCTATCGGCCGGTGAAGGGTTTTCTGATGAGCAACCTGAACAATATGTTTCAAGCATCCCTACATAGCCACTGGCAGCAGATGAACCGGTACAAAATTTAGCTGTTACACTTCCACCACCGGGTATTTGCGAAAAATTAAGCTTCATACCGTTAAAACCTTTGTCGTAAGTTCCTATTGGCCAAAGGTAGCTGGTGGCCGAAGTAATAGCCCTTTGCACACCGCCGTTGGCTGTTCCCCTTAAACCACTGGTTAATATAAAACCTGTTGTTGGCTCTCCGCCAATTTCGAGCACCGGGTAACCTGAAATAGCATCTGCATCGCCGTTGGTAATGTTAAGCGTAAATTCGCCCAGGGTATTATTGAATGTTTTGAAAAGCCCTTTCTGATTGTTATTGGTATAAAGCGAAGATGGGTTATAGGTAGTAGTTACACTGGCCGTACCAAAGGCAACAGAACCTTCAACCACCAGCGGTGTCTGCATCTCAACTGTATCGGAAGCGGCAGCCTGGTCAATTACCAGGTTATAAAAACTTGAACTGCCCTGTGCCGACAAAGAACCTGTAATGGTCTGTGTTCCTGCGCCAATAAATTTTACAGCGCGGTCGGTTGATGCTGAATTAGTACCCACCTGGAATAATGCACCGCTGTCATTCTCAAAATTGCCCGATAATTCAATAATTCCATCATTTTTGACAAGGCCGTTTGTGCTATCAGTTGTATTTACAAAATCGCCCTGCACTTCCATTAATGCCGACTGCTGCAGGTATACACTACTACCCTGGTTGATAAACACCGGATTAGTTGAACGAATGGCCGCTTTGTGCGTGCTTGTGGTTGTTGCTTTACCCGAGGTAGAGCCTGTACCTGTGCCAGAGGCTTGCGTAATACCTATTGCCGAAGTTGCCGAACAGCCTCTGGCATCAGTTACCGTTACAGTATAGGTGCCTGGTGTAAGGCCGGTTATAGTATCGGTTGTTGCATGATTATTCCATAAAAAAGTATACGGGGCCTGACCTGACGATACCTGCACACTTGCACTGCCGTTGCTGCCTCCGGCTACCGTTACATTATTCGCATTCATCTCAGCAATATTAAGGTTGTTGCTTACTATGTTTACCGTTACCTGTGCGGTAGCCGTTAAGCCCGCACTGTCAATAGTTACAGTATATGTGGTAGTAGCTGTGGGGCTGGCCGACGTTGTAGCGCAGGTAGCGCAACCTAAACCTGTAGCAGGCGCCCAGCTATAGCTTACACCTGCCGAACCAACCGCACTTAGCTTAACACCTGCCCCGGCGCAAACCGAAGCAGAAGATGCACTGGCAGTTACATTGAAATCAGACATAGGTTCAATACCCAATAAAGCCTCTTCATTAGTGCTGAAATTATAATTATCGCCGGTAAGCGAAGAAATACTGTAATAACCGTTATCTAAACCACTCCAGCCCCAGTTCATGTGCAACAGGTTATTGGCATCATAGCCATCGCAAACCCAGGTGTGGCCGCCTTCGCCAGGGTCGGTGCCTGCATATTGTATGGGATGGCCCAGGCTTAATTCTGCCTCAATCATGTTAAGCCATGCAGCTGAGCTGAAATTAGTTTCATGTACTCCGTTTAAAGTATTAGGATTATAATTGAAGTAATTGCTATAAGCCATTTGGGCCGAATGGCGGGTACTTGATACATCAGACGATAACAGGTACGAACCGCTGCCGCCCTGGTTATCATCGCCATACTGCATACTTACGGCAACGCCGCAATGATACATTAATGTAGCTATAGCAGTGTTGTTGCTGTTCAGCGAATCGGGCATAGCTGCCCAGTTATAAGTAGTACCACCGAAATTGGCCGAAAGGTTACCGTAATTATTAGGGTAGTTAGGTTGAGAACAATTGTAACCATAGTAACCCGAGCCTTGCGGCGGAAAGTTCCAGAATTTCATAATCTGTGCCATAGCCGTAGCCGAACAACCGGTAACCGCACGCTGGTTATCTGCGGCACAAAACGGACAAAGCTGATTGTAATAAGGCTCCTGGTCCCAATAAGTGTTTAGCAAAGGCGCCACACCTGTAGATAATCCTTTAGCACTACCTGCAGGTTTCTGTCCCTGTTTATATGCCGACCATTGGCCGGTAATAAGCGCTGATGCAGGCACATGCTGCTGAATACCCCGGTAAATATGCGCAGAAGCATGTTGCATCCATGTTTGAAGCGCAACACCCTTTGCAGGTATGGTAAAGTTAGATTCAAAAGAATAAGCGATAACAGGTTGTACCTGGTCATCGGCCGATATCATTACAAAACCTTTACCGGGGCTTAAATCAAATACGTAAAAAACTACGGTGCCATCGGCTGCAGTTTGGGTATACTTTAATGTAGCATTCATTGAACCGTGCCCGGTATTGGCGGCACTTGTGTTAAAGAAGCCGGCAGCCGCGGTTTGTGCGGTAACCGGGCTTACAAGGGCAGAGAATGCCGGCGCGCTTATTGCTATAACCGCAAGAAGCAAAAGAAATCGGGGTAGTGCTTTTTTCATAGTCTGTTTGTAATGTGTTATCAAGCCCAATTAAGCACGGCAGTTAAATAATAAGTGGCCATTATATATTTCACGAAACAATTCAATAGTTTTTGTTTGCCCGGATAAAAGAGCCCGGGGGGCAAGCGTCTTTTATTCAATTGGTTTTCTGTTTAATAACAACTCACATTTATTACAAGCAAATGCAGCTGCATTAAAAAATGAAGCCTTTTAGCTAACAACATATACGTTGTCGGAATCAGGAGGTTTCAAAATCTTTAAAAAGAATATAGAAAATGTGGTAATGTGATGATTTTACAATTAGTCAATTCGGCAATTCGGTAATTCGATAATGAACCTATACATTCATTGTTGCCTTTATCCATTGTCGAATTGCCGAATTAGCACATTGCCGAATTGCTATTCCCTTGTAAGCAACAACATGCGCCTTGTAAAACCAACCAGGCTGGCACAAAATTCATTTCCATGCGTAATAAGAAACATTAACCGGTCTGATTTAAATCAAAGTAACCCCATTAGCATGGAAGAAAAAGGACTCTTTAAAAACATACGCGAATACGAAAACCTGCACATTGCCCTGTGGTTGCTAAAAGATACCTGCTGGGTTATGAGCTTTAAAGTTGGTGGCATGATTATGATTGTGCCAACCCTGCTTGTAGCTATTCATTTAACATGGAGGTCGAGGAAAAACATTTCAGACCTGTTCCATAATATAGCGGTTTGCCTGTGGATTAGCGCCAACGCTATATGGATGACGGGCGAATTCTTTTTTAACGATACGCTGCGCCCTTACTCCACGGTTTTATTTTTAATTGGTATAGTGGTGGTGGCGTTCTATTATGCCATACATTTCCCTAATCGCGCGGCAAATACAGTTGAAGAAGTTAGTGAAACAGATAACCAAAAAAGAATAGAAGCCCACGTAGTGAAGGAGGCGGCGTAATAGCTTCAAATAAAAAATTCTTTAAAATTTAAAGCCCGTATCAGCCAGGTCGTTGAAGCCTTGCCGATACGGGATTTTGTAATTGTTTAGCTCTTTCTCAGCCGAGTCTCCCTTCCGAAGGTTGGGGACTCGGGTGTTTAGGGTGGGCCATCCAACACGCAGAGTCCGCAAAGCCGGAAAGGGGAGACTCTGCGAAGAAGTAAAAATTCAAAACCCGTATCAGTCAGGTCGTTGAGGCGTTGCCGATACGGGATTTTGTAATTTATTTAAGCCTATTTCTTTTTCTCAGGCTGCGGTGGCACTGGTTTGGGAGCCGGCTTGGGTTTTGGCTGTTTTTGCTGCTGTTGTTGCGCAGGTTTTTGCTGCTGCTGAGCAGGTTTTGCCTGTTGTTGCTGTGGCGCCGGGGTACTGGTTATTTCACGAAAAGGGACAGAATGTTGCTCAGGTGCAACCTCATTACGTTTGTTATTGACCGGCTGCTGAGCAGGGGTGCTGTGAACATTATTAACCACCGGATGCACTACCGTTGTTCTTTGTGCCGGCGGGGCAACTTGTTCAGCCGGGGTAACCACTGCTGGTTTGGAAGGGCGGGCAGTATTTTCTGCCTGCACCGCAGGGTGGTACATGTTTATCAGCCCCTTATACTGCATTGCCTGGCCGGGTTGATTGTTTGATACAATTTTTGCCGGGATAATTGTAGTGTGGGTTACGCGTTCAACCTCAGCACGATCAGGGCCTGCCACATATCTTACTCCGTTGCGTTCAACATAACTATTCTGAACAACCGTGGTATTATTATAAATAACGGTTACGTTTTGGCGCGGTTCGTAGTGCTCGTAAACCCGTTCGTTACTGATATAGCCTGCGTTAACAAATACCCAGCGGTCCTGCGGATATGCGTAACCCGAAGGGCCCATAGGCGCCCAGCCATAATATCCTTCATTGCTCCTCCACGATACCCATGCAGGGCCCCATTGGGTGGCTGGTATCCATACATAGCCCATGGAATAGTCGTAATACCAGCTGCCATAGTGAAAGGTGGCCCAGCCCCATGGAAAATCCGATACCCAGGTCCAGCCGTAATCGGTAAAAGCCCAGTGGCCTGCCGTGCCGTAAGGCACAAAATCAGCACCCACATCAGGCACCCAGACATAACCGTAAGCGGGGCTGTTTACCCAATTGCCATAAGGGGCAAGCTGGTCGTAAAAAGTTTGCATGGTAACCGGGCCGGCCTGAGGCTGTGCCTGTGGCTGGTCAGAGTTAGCATAAGAATTATCCTGCTGCCCGCCGTTATTCTGCTGGTTCTGCTGGTTTGAATTATCCGGTTGGTTAGGCTGCCCTGAATTATATTGCTGGTTAGATTGCCCCTGGTTGTTTTGTATTGAATTATCCTGCTGGTATGTATTGTTTTGCTGGCTTTCGTTAGTTGGCTGAGACTGGCTATTGGGTATGGTTGGGTCCTGACCAGTTGGGCTTGTTCCGTTGTAGGGTACAGCATTAATTTGCTGGTTCTGGTTACTTTGTTGCCCCTGGCCATTCTGGCTTTGCGGGTTCATTACATCCACAGTACCGTTGATATAAATAATCTCGAAAATCTGTGATTTGGGCAGGTCGTATAAAGGGCCGCTGATGTTATCGGCTTTGTGATATTTAATATTATCAACGTCAATTTCCTCAACCTTGGCCAATATAACGCTGTTGTTAAGCAGCACAATACTATCCTGTGCTAACAGGGTGTTCGAAAAAAAGAGGACTGAGAACAGTACAAAGCAAAAGGCAAACGAAACGCGGCTGAACGCTTTTTTCATGATTCAAATTTATGGGTTAGGGCAAATCAAAGGATTTTTATTGAAATGGATAGTGTAAAGATGTTAATGGGCGGTACGCGTATATTTTTCGTTAAAGGCTATCAAAAATTAAAGAAAATAAATACATGTTAACACAAAGCACGCAAAGTTCAATACAAAGAGCACCAAAAATATACTCCTTTGTGGCCTTTGTATTAGCATTTTCCTTTGTGCTCTTTGTGTTAAATTGCATTTTGTTTTAATTTTTAAAAAACATACCATCCATTACCTGCGACCGGAGTTCAAATACACGCATTACAAATGCGGATGCCACATGATCCTCGTTAGATAAACGAGGACCAGTGGAGGAAGTTGACCGCTCAGTCTCTCTTTATAACACAGATAAGCCACACAAAGCATTAAACTATAAGACACCCATGGAAGTAGAAAAAGAACAGCTACATTTGACACAGCAAACAAAGCTGAAGATGACAGAGTCATTAGATGTAAAAACTTAAATACACAGGGCATCGAGCCCTGTGTATTTAAAGCAAACAAAGCCTCAGAATCAAGATGTATTATCTGCAACAGATATAGAGATTGGAGGTCAAAAGCGGTCAACGCTATTCAGGCATGAACACAGGCCTCTCCCGGTCATCGCTTCGCTTGTCGACCCTCTCCTATGAATCATTTGAAGGGCCGGCATGAGCAGGTAGGTAGCAGTTAGTGCTAATATATTCCTCGAAAACAGGAGAGTGGAAACCACCCCTATTGTTATCCTTTACAAATTTCTGTGCTCTAAATTCCCCACTGTGTAACGGGCGTTCATTTGCTTATCAACACCTATTCTTAATAACGGAGGCTGTTTCAACTGTAAACTGAAAACACCCCCACTAAACCCTATATTAGCGAAATAAACCCGACCAGTTATGCCAGCCCATAAGCTCAAAAAATTAATGATAGCTAACCGCGGAGAAATTGCTATCCGTATCCTGCGCGCCGCCTCTGAACTGAAAATAAAAACAGTAGCCGTTTATACTTATGAAGACCGCTACTCTCTGCACCGGTACAAGGCTGATGAATCGTACCAGATAGGCCCGGATACTGAGCCGTTGAAGCCTTACCTGGATATTGAGGAAATTATTAAGGTGGCTAAACTAAATGGGGTGGATGCCATACATCCCGGTTATGGGTTTTTATCGGAGAATGTAAATTTTGCCAGGCGTTGCGCTGAGGAAGGTATCACCTTTGTAGGCCCGCGGCCTGATGTAATGGAACGTCTGGGCGATAAGGTAGCTGCCAAAAAAGTAGCCCGCGAAGCCGGTGTGCCGCTGATACCTGACAGCCGTATCCCTCTGCTTAAATTGGCTGATGCCGTGGTAGAGGCAGAGCATGTTGGATATCCGGTAATGATGAAAGCCGCAGCAGGCGGCGGCGGCAGGGGCATGAGGGTGGTAAAGAGTGAAGGGGAACTTTCAAATGCCTTTTACGAAGCCCGCAACGAAGCCAAAAAGGCTTTCGGCGATGATACGGTTTTTATTGAGAAATACATTGACAGCCCCAAGCACATTGAGGTGCAGATACTGGGCGATAACGAAGGCAACATAGTGCACCTGTACGAGCGCGATTGCTCAGTGCAACGCCGCTTTCAGAAGGTGATAGAAGTAGCACCGTCTATTCTGAAACAGGAAACACGCGACAAATTATACGATTATGCCCTGCGCATTGCCAAAAAGGTAAATTATAACAATGCCGGCACGGTTGAGTTTTTGGTAGATAAGGACGATAACATCTACTTTATAGAAGTGAACCCCCGCATACAGGTTGAGCATACCATTACAGAGGAAATAACCGGTATCGACCTGGTGCGCTCGCAGATACTGATAGCTTCTGGTTGCCAACTGAGCCATCCACAAATATTCCTCCATTCGCAGGACGATGTTAAGTGCAATGGTTTTGCCATCCAGTGCCGCATTACTACTGAAGACCCCGAGAACGATTTTAAACCCGATTACGGTGTTATTGTGGCTTACCGAAATGCGGGAGGATTTGGTATCAGGTTAGATGAAGGAAGTTCGTACGCCGGTGTAAAAATCAGTCCGTTTTTTGATTCCATGCTGGTTAAGGTTTCTGCCTGGAGCCGTACGCTTAAAGGCGCCACCAAGCGGATGAACCGCACCTTGCAGGAATTCCGCATAAGGGGAGTAAAAACAAATATTCCGTTTTTGGTGAATGTGATGGAGAACGAGGATTTTCAGGCCGGTAAGGCTACCGTTGGGTTTATAGCCCAAAACCCTCAACTGATGGTGCCCAAATGGGGTTATGACAAAGACCGCGGCACCAAAATTATCCGTTACCTGGCTGAGCTGGAAGTAAACGGCCACCCCGATGTAAAAAGCTACGACCCCGATAAGAAATTTAGAAAACCTGTGGTCCCTGCGTTTGATAAGCTCGCTGCATATCCCAAAGGAAGCAAAGACCTTTTGAACGAACTGGGGCGTGAAAAATTTATTGAGCATTTAAAGAACGATAAGCGCATTCATTACACTGACACTACCCTGCGCGATGCCCATCAGTCATTGTTTGCCACCCGTCTGCGCAATGCAGATATGCTGAGCATAGCTGAAGGCTTCGCCAAAAACAATCCCGAAATATTTTCGATGGAAGTATGGGGCGGCGCCACTTTTGATGTATGCATGCGCTTTTTGCACGAAGACCCCTGGGAGCGCCTTCGCCTGTTGCGCAAAGCGGTGCCGAATATTTTGTTGCAGATGCTCTTCCGCGGCAGCAACGCAGTTGGTTACGCGGCTTACCCTGATAACCTGGTGGCGAAGTTTATAGAAAAGAGCGCGGATAACGGCATTGACATCTTCCGCATTTTCGATTCGCTGAACTGGCTGGATGGCATGAAGATGAGCATTAAAACCGTGCGCGAACGCACCAACGCACTGGCCGAAGCCTGCATTTGCTACACCGGTGATATCATGGACCCCAAGCGGCAAAAATTCAGCCTTAAATATTATGTTGAACTGGCCAAACAACTCGAAAACGAAGGCGCTCATATACTCGCGATTAAAGACATGGCCGGTTTATTAAAGCCTTACGCCGCCGAGGTGTTGATAGGAGAGTTGAAACAAAATATTAAAATACCGATTCACCTGCACACGCATGATACTTCGGGTATACAGGCTGCTACCTATTTAAAGGCTATTGAGGCCGGTGTGGATGTAATTGATGTGGCACTTGCATCAATGAGCGGGCTTACCTCGCAACCCAATTTCAACTCCATTGCCATGATGATGAAAGGGCACAAACGCGAAAACCCGGTAAACATTAAATCGCTGAACGAATACAGCAATTACTTTGAAGTAGTGCGCGAATATTACTATCCTTTTGAGTGCGAACTAAAGGCCGGTACCGCCGAAGTATATGAACACGAAATACCCGGTGGCCAATACTCTAACCTGTTGCCCCAGGCCCGTTCGCTGGGGCTGGAAGGGCAACTGGATACCATTAAACACAACTACCATGTGGTAAACGAAATGTTCGGTGATGTGGTGAAGGTAACGCCCTCATCAAAAGTAGTGGGCGATATGGCTTTGTTTATGACCTCGAATAAACTTACGCCTGAAGATATACTAGCCAAAGGAGATACCCTTTCGTTCCCCGATTCTGTAAAACAAATGTTCAGGGGTGAACTGGGCCAGCCTTTTGGAGGTTTTCCGAAACAGCTGCAGAAGATAATCCTGAAAGATGCCGTGCCTTTTACCGATAAGCCCAACGCCCACCTTGGCGCTACCAACTTTGACCGCGAATTGGCTGAGTTCAGGCAGAAGTATGATGAAAAGCAAACGCTGGAAGATTTCCTTTCTATGAAAATGTATCCGAAAGTGTTTGATGAGTTTTACCAGTTCCGCAAAAACTTTGGTGATGTTTGGCAACTACCCACACCGGCCTTCTATTTCCCGCTGTTACCCGACCAGGAAATTATTGTAGGTATTGAAGCCGGTAAAAATCTTCTCATCCGCTTTATGTATATGAGCGCCCCGAATGAAGATGGTATGCGCGATGTGTTCTTTAAAATAAATGGTCAAACCCGGTCGGTAAGTGTGCGCGATAGAAATATCAAGGTGGCTAAAATCGCCCACCATAAAGTTGGTGGCACAAACGAAATAGGCGCCCCTCTGCAAGGCAAACTGGTAAAAGTATATGTAAAAGAAGGAGAGAGCGTAAACAAGAACCAGCCCCTGTTTGTTATTGAAGCCATGAAGATGGAATCAACTATTACTGCCCCGTTTGCCGGTGCTGTAAAAAAAGTGCATTTAGCCGAAGGGGTGATGGTGGAGCAGGATGATTGCGTGGTTGGGTTTTAAGGATTTGTGAATTATGAATTATGATTTGAGATTTGAGATTTATGAAGGGGTAGTTTAATTGATGAAATATTTCTAAAATCAGCATTCATAAATCATCAATCATAATTCCAAATACTTTACATTCCTTTGTCCGAACACAATGGCCTCACTGGCTGTTCAACTGTAATCTTCAAACTGTAAACTGAAAACCGTGCTTGCTCCATTACCCGAACGCCTCCGCCCCAAAACCATAGCCGAATTTGTTGGCCAGCAACATCTGATTGGCGAAGGGAAAGTGTTGCGCAAAATGATTGAATCGGGCAATATTCCTTCCATGATTTTTTGGGGGCCACCGGGAGTGGGAAAAACTTCACTGGCTCGTTTTATCGCCGAGCAGGTGCACCTCCCGTTTCACCAACTTAGTGCTATTGATTCAGGTGTAAAAGAAGTTCGGGCCGTAATTGAAAAAGCAAGGGAAGAAGGCAAGGCCATTCTGTTTATTGATGAAATCCACCGCTTCAACAAAGCCCAGCAAGATGCCCTTTTAGGGGCAGTCGAGAAGGGCACCATTATCCTTTTTGGTGCTACCACCGAGAACCCGTCGTTTGAAGTTATTTCAGCCTTATTATCCCGCTGCCAGGTTTATGTTTTAAAGCCTTTGGAAAGAGAAGATCTCGAATTATTGCTAAAACATGCCCTTGAACGTGATGAAGAAATTGCTGCAAAACATGTGGTAATTAAAGAAACCGAAGCCCTGCTAAAATACAGTGGCGGCGATGCCCGCAAATTGCTGAACGTGCTTGAACTGGTAGTCTATTCATTTACTTCCGGCCCCATTGAAATTACCAATGCCATTGTGGAACAGGTGATACAGCAGAAAATGGCCATTTATGATAAAAGCGGCGAGCAGCATTATGATATCATCTCTGCCTTTATCAAATCCATCCGCGGTAGCGACCCTAACGCAGCCCTGTACTATTTGGCGCGCATGATAGCAGGAGGGGAGGACCCTAAATTTATTGCCCGCCGGTTATTGATATTAAGCAGTGAGGATATTGGCAATGCTAACCCCAATGCCCTTTTGCTTGCCACATCCTGCTTTCAGGCGGTAACTATGATTGGTTACCCCGAGTGTGACCTGATACTTTCGCAAACCGTTATTTACCTGGCAACTTCAGCCAAAAGCAATGCAGCCACTACGGCCATCGGTGCTGCCAAAGAAGCCGTTAACCGCTACGGCGACCTGCCTGTGCCTCTGAACATCCGCAACGCCCCCACCAAACTAATGAAGGACCTTAACTACGGCAAAGACTACAAATACGCCCACTCGTTTGAAGGGAACTTTGTTGACCAGGAGTTTTTACCCGATAAAATTAAAGGCACCAAATTCTTTGAACCCGGCAACAATGCCCGCGAAATTGAAATCCGCAATAATTTAAAGAAGTTGTGGAAGGAGAAGTATGGGTATTGATGAGTTGTGTTCAGGTGTTCAAGTGCGCAAGTGTTAATGTGATACATCCTTAGGAGGCGATTAAAAATTAAAACAAAATTCAATTTAACACAAACCTGCCTGCGGTTGGCAGGGAGCACAAAGGAAAATGCNNAACATGTATTTCTTTTCTTTAATTTTTAACAGCTTCTAAGAGCATTTGTTCTTATTTACTTTGCTAAAATGACAAAAGTGGCAAAGGGGGTGGTTACCAGTGGTAATGGGGGGTAAACGAACTAATTATTTGATAAACAATTAATTAGTTAAAATAAAGCGAGATAAAGTGGTAACCACCCCTACCGGTTGCCAGCCAGGGTGACGACCAATCCAAGTCACACTTTGAATTTGAGTTGGTCTTTATAGTTACTGCGCTCTTCATCCCCCTGATGCCCGGTTTCTTCGAAACCGATCATCGTCCCCCTTCGAAGGGTAACTATATACGTGTTTGACCACACAAATATAGTTGCCTCTAAAAACAAAGGAGGACAAAATGAAAGAAAATGAACAACAGAAAATAGAAAAAACAGTTACCCCAAATGCATGGGCTCAACTATGCGAATTAATACAATACTACATTTTTGAAGGCCAACTTGACGAAAAATTTGTAGAAACGGCAAAGGAAATTTATGAGTTAAAAAAGAAATAACCTTATTAAGTATTGCTTTATATTGCGGTAAATACTCTTAACAATGGGTTGTTTTACTATTGGAGCAATAAGTAACTTTGAATATACGCCAACGACAGACGTTCAGGGGCATCTTTTTGGCAAAATGTTTATACTCTTCCAAGCGAAGAAGCATCCTGAATTAATACCAGCATACTTTAAGGACTATTTCGGCAGTGTGGGAATGGCGGTAACTTTCACCCTGTCCGACCACGAATTTACAAAGTGGTTGTTTTCAATTAGTTATAAAGGTGGGTAACTCCCTCACGACAAATGTAAATAGTTAAATATTATTTGTCCTTAGTCTTTTTCTTGCCTTTCGGATTTGGCTTAGGATTTCCTTTCACGCTGGCCTTTATTGTCGCGTGGAATAGTGCGCTTGAATATTCAGGCGTGTTTGGTGTGGTTTGCTTTGCCATGTAGCAAAAATAAGTTTTGTTATTTTAATTTTCCTACCTACTTTTCGTTTCAGAACATATTGTTCTAAATTCTTAGCGGATAGTTTTTCTTGTAACGAAGTTCCACATTTCAGTTCCCGAAGAAAAACAAATAGTCGCTCGCGTTCCGGCGTGGGTGTATGGTTTGTTTTGGGATGGCTGTGGAACGCCAGTTACAAACGGCTATATGTCCCACGCTATTTATTTTACACCGGGACGTATCTTTTACATGAAACAGTTCATTCTCCCTGCGCTGATATTGATTTCGATATTATGCAAATCTCAAACTATTGATTCAACAGAAATAAAGTTGAGCCACGTCAAAGAGTTATTTATTAAAAACCTGATAACAGCGCAGGAGTACGAGCAAATGCGGCAGCAAATATTAGGAATACAGCCACAGAAGCCACAACCAATTGTTATACAGCAAGCACCCAAACAGCTACCAAAAGCTGATAGTATGCAATTAGACCGATTGTGGGTACTCGGAAACGGTAATTGTGTGGGCGGTACTGTATTACTATTACTAAGTACTGGGTGTTGGGTAGCCGGCGCTGTAATTATAAATAAAAATCTCGCCAGAGGTACATTTTCTCCATTAGAAGTAGCTTTGCCCATTCTATCGGCAGTAACGTTTATTCCTGGCGTGTGCCTAATAGTTGAGGGGAGCCGCCAAATGCACCGATACCACCAATACAGACCAAAGGAATTAGCGATTAGCATCTATCCATCAGGTGCGGGATTGGCCTATAAGTTTTAGACTAAAGAAAATTCGATGTAAATAGATAGATGATTGCCAAGTTTTAAGTCCGAAAAAATGATTTGCATATTTAATAGATTGTAGTACTTTTGTACATGCAAAAAGGGGGCGCTAACCCCCTTAATGACGTGGAAAGTGTTGGTTTTCTGTTGTGGTCTTTCTATTCCCACATTAGAATTCCGGCTTATGAGGCTCGGCTCTTAATCGTACTCGCCAATCTTACCCCACGGTTAACCCTCCCCTCTAATGTGGAGGCGGTTTCTCGGTTTCTGGTTAGATAAGGGGCTTTATGCCCCTTTTTCTTTTTTTAAAGCCCATTCCTTATCTCTATTTGACCCCGGCTTAGGCCTTACCTCGAAAGAGGGTTTTACTAAATCTTTATCGGTGCTTAATACATTGGAAACCTTCGGCAGAATTGTTTCTAATGTTTCTTCCGGGAATAATTCAAGAATGCCATTAGCTATCTCATGTCTGCCAATAAACTTGTTATCTCCTTTCTCTAATAGCGCCTTAATAGATTCCTTTAAACCTGTTCTTTTTATCGAAACATCTTTTGGTATTACCTTATCCTTTTGGGTGTGGATAACTTCTTCTTTGGGTAATGGATTATCTCCACTACGTCTTCTTTGCAATGCTTGATAACGAAGAATTAAATCCCGTTCTTCATCAAGTTCTTTTAATAGTTGGGCGGCTGTCTTTTCCATATCTATTGTATTTTGTATGCCAAAGGTAAAAACTTTATTGAGTTATAAAAAATATCCCAATAAAGTTTTGTTGACAACTCAATAAACATTACTTTAGCACTATCAAACGCACACTATGAAAACATTTAACTCAATATTAGCCTTTCAGAAAGAATTTGATACACACGAAAAATGTGTTAAGCACTTAGAATTGAGTAGGTGGAACGGTACGCCCTGCTGCCCATTCTGCGCGTCTATTGGTGTTCACCGTTTCCCAAATGGAAAGACTTTTAAGTGTAGGGATTGCCGCAAAAAATTCTCTGTAACCGTTGGTACGATATACGAAAACACCAAAATTCCACTTACAAAATGGTATTTAGCACAGTATATTTTATGTGTTCACAGCAAAGGCATTTCGTCTTTGCAGCTTGCCGGATGGTTAGATGTAACACAGAAAACAGCATGGTTTTTAAACCACCGTATTCGCGAAATGCTGACCGCTAAAAAGCCTGAATTGTTGAACGGCATAGTTGAGGTTGACGAAACCTACGTTGGCGGTAAAGAGGCTAACAAACACCAGCATAAGAAAAGCAAACAACGTGGGTATGATAAAAAGACTATGGTAATTGGTGCGGTGCAACGCGGAGGCACTGTAAGGGTTAAGGTTATGCCGCAAACGAATACCGAACAAATAGAAAAGTTCATTGGTGAAACAATTCAGCCTAAAAGCAATATGGTAACAGATGAACATGCAGCATACAACCGTGTTCACTTGAATTATGAGCATGATAGAATTAACCATGGCAACAAAGAATATGTTCGCGGCAATGTTCACACCAACACAATAGAAGGATATTGGAGCCTGTTAAAGCGTCAAATTGTAGGAATACATCATTCAGTAAGCCCTCAACACTTACAGCGTTATTGCAATGAAAGCGCATATCGCTACAATAGCAAGGATTTAACGCAAGATGAACGCTTTGCAGAAACACTGGCTAACTGCGAAGGACGTTTAAAATATCGCTGGCTAATAAACAAACCACTACATGAAACGAAATAATGAGTTTTTAAAACAGGTAGGCAAGAAGATTAGAAACGTGCGCAAGCTAAGAGGTATTTCATACGTGCAATTAGCACCGAAAATACCCATGAAACCCGAATCATTACGAAAGGTTGAACTTGGGCACGTTTCGTGCCTACTGGTTAATTTAAAGGGTATTGCTGATGCTTTGGACGTGGACATTAAACTATTTCTTTAAAACACTATTTTAGCAGCATGACAAAAACAAAAAAGAAAACACCTAAAGAGGCCGCAAAGCTATTTGATGCTTTGATTAAGGCAGGGGTGTCAGGCAATCCAAAGCCAAAAGCGAAGAAACATAAAAAATGAATTCAGATAAACTTACCGGATTTATATCCCTTTTTCTGTACTTGGGAAGTTGGGTATATATAGGTTTCTGGGCTTATTATCATAAGCAAATGAACGATACGTGGCAGGTAATTACCTTTATTCCGTTTGGGCTATTTTCTCTTTTCATGGCATATAATAAAATGAAAAAATAACCGTGGTCAAACACGTATATAGTTACCCTTCGAAGTGGGACTTTAATACAGCCCTNNGGCAATCAGGGGGATGAGGGCACTTTAGCTGGATGGTGCTCCCTTATCCATGTCTCAATACTCAATGCTACACTATCCAGGTTCTTCATTACATCTTCATCTCTGATTCGCATTACAGTAAAACCCAGTTTTTGTAATGCCCGGTCTTTTTCTTCGTCTTTTTTTACAGCTTCCTCGCTATCGTGACTTTTGCCATCCAATTCAATCACCAGCATCATATCTTTGCACAAAAAGTCGGCTATATAGGGATCAACAATACGCTGCCGCAAAAACGTATATCCCAGCATGTTTTTGTTTCTCAATACTTCGCACCATAGCCTTACTTCGGCCTTTGTGCTTTTGTTGCGCAATGCACGTGCAAGGGGTTTAAATTTTTTGTTATAGTTATTATTTCCTGACATAGCTGGAAATACAAAAATACAGTTTCTGCCATTTAATTAAAGTTAGTACTTACGGCTACCGCGCTCTTCATCCCCCTGATGCCNNCCTTCGAAGTGGGACTTTAATACGGCCCTCATTTATTGTTTGCAGATTCATCATTTTTAGGCAGTGACCAGCAAAATACTTTTGGGGTAACTAATAGCCTTGCCGGCTGCTGTAGGTCCCACTTTGAAGGGGGACGNNGGAAATGATATTGTGGCAGGTTCTTTTTTATTAACTCCGACCGCAAAGCCTCGTCCATTTGTTTCTCAACTCCTTTACCTATTTTCTCTTCAAAAAGGGCATTTATCTGTGTTCCCGGTCTCACAAAATCAAGGAATTGCTGCAAAAACTTTCGGGGCTGGTTAGCCAGGTCGTCGTAGAATAAGTATTGGATTCGGTTGGCAGAAAAATGTTTTTCCCAATTGGTGAAGGCATACTCATAGTCGCCGCCCCTGTTGGGTTTGGCCAGGTAGCCTTCAATTGAAAAGCCCGGCACTGCCAGCGCCGAGTAGTAATTCATGCGTATGTTGGACCATGCCCGTTCCACCGGTTCGCGGATTATAAAAACGACCTTCAATTCAGGAAAGCGCCTGGCTATTATTTCTATCACCTCTTCTTTTATTGGAAAATAAAGTGGTGATATATCGCCGGTGGTAATTCCNNATTCCTTCCCGGTTATCAAATAGCAGTGAGTAGAAATACGAACTCAACAACCCTGTGTTGCGCGGAAAATAGCGATAAAACAAACCCCATAAATATTGTTTCTGCTCAAAAGCAAATTGCATATTCAGTTTGCGCCGGTTGGCAAATCTTTTTTTTGCGGCAGCAACAGATTCGGCCGATATTTCCTGGGTGGTTACTCCATATTTCTCCAGCAGCCACGCATTGGCCGGGTCTATAGTGTGCTTGAAATTTACCTCGTTAAAAAAGCAGACTTCCTTAGTTGGGGGCATTTTAAAACCATCAACATGCCTTAGCTGCTCGTACAACCAGGTGGTACCCGTTTTGGCAGGCCCCACAACCAAAAAATGCGGACGGTTAAGTGTCATATTTTAATTGCGGTGAATCTAATAATTATGAGGAGATGTTGCCGTGTATGCGATGTATTAATTAGCATGGGTGCGCTCAACCCAACTGACGGCGTCCCGTCCGGTTTGCTTAACAAAGCTGTCTTTGGCATCATTATATGCCAGGCCGTCTTTAAATTCTACTTGCGACAGGCCCCTTTTCAAAGCATCATATTCATCTCTTACATCCGGATGGGCTTTTAAATAATCGCGTAATGCAATATGCCTTTTAAAATGGTAAGTATCTTTTACTATAACATGGACGTTGGTTAAGGCAGTAAAATCTGCGCCACCCACAATGTCATGCTGTGCGTCAATCGTATCAGGAATTACCCTGCCTTTTGCGGGGGTTAACCTTACAAAAAAGCGGCGGTAAGGCATTACAGGATTGTATTTTTTAAAATAGACGTATCCCATATTAATCATGGGCGGTATTGAGTCTTCCAGTTGTGTTTCATTTTCCAGGCCTACCAATATGTCAATAATTGGTTTTGCACCCAAACCAGGAACAGAGGTGCTTCCGATGTGTTCAATTACCGGATGCAGGCCGTTAAGCGCAGATTCAATAATATGGCGTTCCTTTAAAAAGGTAACGGGCCATAAGGGGTTATAATCTGCAATAATTATTTTCATAAGCTGTATCTAACCGGGGTGAAAGCTAAATAAAAACCTGTTGCTGTAATATTGAACTGGCAAACCGGGTTCGTATCCAATTGTTGTTCGACATACAAGTGGTTGGCGGGGAGGCCAGACCACGAGGGCCCCGGTTTGGCGTCCCCGTCAACCGGAATTTCTATCGGGCAGCAACAATTAGGTATGTAACTGGCAAAGCCGTTAATAATTGCAATCAATTAATTATATATCACAACAGATGTTAAGCTGGCAGGGACACTTATTTTTGTAATCGTATCTTTGGTTGTCCATGAACACCAGACTTGTAAACTTTATTATTGCCGGTATAACTGTTGCCCTTGTTGGCTTAATGTATATTCAGCTTCGATGGATACGGGAAAATTATGCTGTTAGGGAAGAACGTTTCGACCAGGGTGTTTACCTGGCGCTGGGTAATGTGGCCCAGGGTATTGAACGTAACGAGGCCGTGGCTTATTTCTCAAACTCAGGTTTGGGTGACGCCGGGAAAACCCTGAACCACGTGGTTGATACCGTTGAAAGCGTTAAGACCCAGCATCCGCACATTAACCTTGTAGATAGTACCAGTCAGCATGCCTTAAAATTTGCCTTTAGTGACACCAGCGCCGGATTTGTTTCCAAGTTTATGGGTAGCATCACCTACTTGCAGGAACGCGCCGAGCGTATGCACGAAATAAAGACTGACCGCGATATTGCCAAAACTGATGTTGACCGCGAACACCACATTATTGAAATGCAGTTCAGAAAATACAACCGGCTTTTCCAGGATCTGGCCATTCAGTTTATGCTGGATGATAAATGCCTGCGCGACCGGATAACCGGCGACCAGATTCAAAGGCTGCTGAACAACGAACTGAGAAAAATAGGCATCAATACCCCGTTTCAGTATGCGGTGTTTGATAACTGGAGCGAAGGCATGTTGTACGGCAACTTGCAGGTAAGGAAAGAGGAAGCCCAAAATACCAATTTCTACTCCATCAAGCTTTTCCCGAACGACTTGTACGAGAACTCGGGTATGCTGATTGTGAGCTTTCCGCAAAAGAAGAACTATATCTTTCAGGCCATGTGGCTTATGCTTTCGGCAACGGGGGCCTTCATACTCATTATTCTGCTAAGCTTTGGGGGCTCATTCTATATCATCTACCGTCAGAAGCGCCTGGACGAGCTTAAAACCGACTTTATTAATAACATGACCCACGAGTTTAAAACACCCGTGGCAACTATCTCGCTGGCCAGCCAGATGCTGAAGAACGAAAAGGTAATTCACAACCCCGAAAAAATATTGAACTACTCAAACATAATAGATGAGGAGAATAAGCGTTTAAGCGGGCATATAGAAAACGTTTTGCAGGTAGCCCGATTGGATAGAGGGGAGTTTAAACTGAAACTGGATACCCTGAACATTAACGAGCTGCTGGATGACATTGCCGACTCGCTGGAACTGAGGATACAAAATGAACAGGGCGAACTGGAACGCCATTTGGACGCGCAGAACCCCACGGTAGTGGGCGATGTTTTCCATCTTACCAATGCGTTTTATAACATTTTTGATAATGCCATTAAATACAAAAAAGACGACAGCCTTAAAATTATAGTTACCACTAAAAGCAACAACAGGGGTATTTGGATAACGATTGAAGATGCCGGTATTGGAATATCGCGGGAGGATCAGAAAAAGATATTTGAGAAGTTCTACCGGGTTCCAACCGGCAACATTCACAACGTAAAAGGTTTTGGCCTCGGATTAAGTTATGTAAAGGTGATAGTAACCATGCATGGAGGCGAAATAAAGGTTGATAGTGAACCTGGTAAAGGCAGCAGGTTCGATATTTTTATACCTTATACAACTGTTAATAAATGATAAGTGTTTTGCCTGCCTTTAAACCTACGCTAGCTTTGGTTAGTTAAATTAACAAATCTAAAAACCATTTCTCCTATGTCATCAAAGAAAAAGATCCTCCTGGTTGAGGACGATGTAAATTTGGGTAATTTGTTGTCTGACTCTCTGGAGATTAAGAATTACGACGTTGTGTTGAAACGCAATGGCGAAGACGCTTTCAATGACTTTAAAGTGAACAAGTACGACATGTGCATTTTTGATGTAATGATGCCTAAAAAGGATGGCTTTACGCTGGCCAAAGATGTGCGTCGCATTAATGCCACAGTGCCTATTGTTTTTTTAACCGCTAAAGCCCTGAAAGAAGATACTATTGAGGGGTTAAAGCTGGGTGCTGATGATTATATCACCAAACCCTTTAGCATGGAGGAGTTAACGCTGAGAATGGAGAACATTTTTAAGCGTTTGCCTAAAGCCGAAATCAGCAACCAGAACCAGTTTAAACTGGGCAAATTTGATTTTGATAATACGCATCGCATCCTGAAATCAAACGACTCGGAAGTGAAACTTACCACCAAGGAATCGGAACTGCTTAAAATGCTGGCAGTTTACTCTGACCGCATATTGGAGCGCGAAGTTGCCTTGAATGCCGTTTGGGGCAGCGATTCGTATTTTGCCGGCCGCAGTATGGATGTTTATATTGCCAAGTTGCGCAAATACCTGAAAGAAGACCCGGATGTTGAGATTTTGAACATACACGGCACTGGATTTAAATTGATTGTAAAGAAGTAAGATTGCCGACTTAATAAATTGAAAGCCCATCGGTTGTTGCCTGTGGGCTTTTTTATTTACGCTCATTAAATGTGCACAGAAAGCGATTGCCGGTGGCTCATAATCAAAACATCTTTTATCTTTGGTAAAAGATGATTCATGAAACAGCTATCCACCTCTATGCTTAGATTTTGCCTGGTAGCTATGGTGCTTATAAATGCCTTTAACAGCCGTGCACAATTTGTAACCATACCCGATGCCCAATTTGCCGGCTGGCTTAGAACCAACGGCTATGCCGCCTGTATGAGCGGAAACCAGTTAGATACTAGCTGCCCTGCTGTATTGAATACCCATGGCCTTTATTGTACCTCAGTCCCTATCCATGATTTGACTGGGATTCAATATTTTAAGAACCTCGATACCCTACAATGCTACTATGATTCGGTGACGCTGATACCGTCTTTTCCCGCCACGCTGCAATACCTTGATTGCAGTAATAATCAACTTAATGCTATACCGGCTTTTCCCCCGTCATTAACTTATTTAAACTGCGGTGAAAATTCGCTGTTGTTGCTACCTGCGTTGCCTGCTGGCGTTACGCAGTTGTATTGTGGTTTCAATTCAATCTCCAGCCTGTCCGCACTTCCCACTGGCTTAACGCTTCTATATTGTAATTATAACAACATTAGCACGCTTCCGGCATTGTCGGCAACTCTGGTTTATATGGATTGCAGCTCGAATGGGTTGGCGTCTATTCCGGCACTGCCCGGCATCCTTCAACAGCTGATTTGCGAAATTAACCACATTACGACCCTGCCGGTGCTAAATACCACAAGCCTGGTTAGCTTAAACTGTACCGCCAATTATCTTGATAGCATACCGCAACTGCCCGCAACCTTACAAACACTGCAGTGTGGCTCAAATCAGATTGCAAATCTTCCACTGCTGCCCATTGGTTTGTTATACCTGAGCTGCGAATCAAACGGGATAGACAGCCTGCAAATATTGCCAACCGGATTGCAGTACCTTAATTGTGGTATGAACAATATTACCGCCCTTCCTTTATTGCCGGCAACGCTTACGACCTTGTCCTGCAACCAAAATCAGCTTACATCAATACCTGAATTACCTGATAGCCTTTACCAGTTTAACTGCTATTTTAATCAATACCTTACCTGCCTGCCGCAGCTTAAAAGGATAGTTAGTATGCAGTTTTACAATTGTGGAGTTACCTGCCTGCCCAATTACGGCAAGGTTACCAGCAGCAACCCGGCGTTAAATACCTTACCGCTTTGCGGCTTATTTAATACCACAGGCTGTAATGTCTATTCCGACATAAGCGGGCAGGTATTCAGCGATTTTAACCACAACTGCGTATTTGATGATACCGATAAACCCGAACCCCATGTAAAAGTAGAACTGTTTGGTAACAGCAATCTGTTGCAGCAGGTGTATACAGGCGCAGGAGGCGATTATTCTTTTCAGGCGCCTTATGGTAACTACCTGGTGAGAGTTGATACGGCTGGCTTCCCTTTTAAAGTTATTTGTCCGCATGCAGGCTCAATTTCAGATACCGTAAACGTTACTGACTCGTTAAGCTTTGGCAACAACTTTTCTTATGAATGTCGCCCAACCGGTTTTGATGTGGGCGTAACCAGCATTATGAATAATTATGTAACACCAGCCCCCGGAAACCTTATTACTATTAATACGATTTGCGGGGATATTTCGGCATTGTACGGCGGGGATTGTGCAACCGGTATTGACGGGCAGGTACATTTGTCTTTCACCGGCCCGGTAACTTATATTGGCCCGGCAACGGGGGCACTTACAACTGGTTCGGCGAGTGGAAATATTATCACCTGGAACATATCTGACTTTGGCGCTGTAAATAATTATGCTGCGTTTAATACATTGTTCCAGGTAAACGCTAACGCTACTGCCGGTGAACCAATTTGTATAACAGTTTCTGTAACCACTAACAGCGGCGATTTCAATTCGGCCAACAACATGCTTACGTGGTGTTTTCCGGTGGTTAATTCGGTTGCTGGTAATGAGAAAGAAGTTTATCCCGCAGGGCAGATCGACAGTGCCCGGCAATGGCTTACCTATACCATCCGTTTCCGCAACACCGGTACAGATACGGTTCAGAATATAATGGTAACAGACACGCTTGACCCCAATTTGAACGAATACAGCTTTGATTTACTAAGCGCCAGCGCCAAACATGTAACCCAACTATCGGGTAATATTGCAACGTTTAATTTTCCTGACATTAACCTGCCACCTGCCGGTGTAGCAGGCGATAGTTTGGCAAGCGGCTTTGTGCAATACAGGGTTCAGACCTTTAACAACATGCCCGGTGGCAGCATAATCAACAACTACGCAAATATTTATTTCAATTTAGCTAACCCGGTTATTACCAATACAGTTGCAGATACCGTAGAGTCCGCAATTTCGGGTATTCAGTCTCTTGTTTCAGATGATTTTGGTGTAAGAGTATTCCCCAACCCGGCCAATAACCAGTTAAGGGCACCTCTAAAAACT
>PMXD01000056.1 GCA_003165895.1 Bacteroidota bacterium
TGTAATCCATAACTCACGTTAAAGATAACATCTCGAAAAGAGATGTCATCTTAGTATGGCATATAATCAAAATTGTATCTGAAAAGCAATTCTTAATCCAAAATTGCCGTACCTGAAACTAAACCGGTTTCCACGTGGGTCAAGATGAGTTACCCGCCATACGGCATCTATCCTAAAAAAATGCAGGATGTTTTCAACGCCGGCGTTTACTTCAACCAAAGGAACCTTATCTGCCAATTGCAGTTGAACCAGTCCGTTATCGGCGCTGTTGGCCAGCATGTTGGCATAATTGCCGGTATAATTGGCGCTGGTTAAATCGCCCCACCACATGCGCATGCCGTAAACCTCACGTAGTTTTAATTTTTTAAAACCTGGTATCTGGGCAAATAAAAGCCCTTCAAGGTGGTGTTCCAGAAAAACCTTTACATACCGGTCGGCAACAAATTCGTACCGGTGGATGGTGTTAAAGCTTGTCCAGCTATTGACGTAAGTTTCAGAGGCATCGGGTGTTTGTAAAAGAATAAAAGGCAGGTCGCCGAAATATTTTCCTACATCCACGTTCCAACGCAGCTTGCCATAAAGCCCCAGCAGCCGGGTATCGTTGATGGTAAAATTCAAGCGCTGGTAATTAAACATACCCCCCATCAGGCGCCTTATACCAAAGGCGTATTGCAAAGTCAAAATCGGAAACTTGCTGCCCAGGCTGGTGCGCCAGTAATCGCCGCATAAAAACCTTTCCTGCCAGGCAAACCGTTGGGTAATACTTATTTCACTTACCGTTGCCGAGGTAATAACCGTATTAGGGTTTAGCGCATTGGCATCGGTAAGGTAGCTGAAGTTAAAAGGTGTAAGCGGCCGCAGGGAGCGATTCAAAAACCCCGGGGTAATAGTGTAACCAAATTTAAACTCGTGCGCGTAAGCCAGCTTAAACTCGTGCGTACTGATTGCCTTTAATGGAATGTACTGGCCATCCTCAACCCTGCGCAGGCCATAAGTACTTACCAGGTCGGGCAGGCCATTGTAGATATTGAGGTTAGTAGAGGTGGTAAGGTCATCGTAATATGAGGCCGTGAGCATTCGCCGGGGGTCTTTTTTTATAAGCGTACTGAAGTTGAGGCCATACTTTACCCTTTTATCGCTGAAACCGTAAGCCACATATCCGCCCAGCCGGCAGTATTTGCTGAAAACAGCATTGGTGCGCATACCAAATTTTATACGCCAGCCTTCATTGTTATCCTCCCCTACAAAAGTGCGCACATCGCCAATTGCAATGGGTCCAAAATCGGTATAGCCTATGGCCAGGGTTTGAAAAAGGTTAATATAGTTTTTAATAACACGCATGTTGCTGAGCGTGTCAATCATATCGTACACCTGCTGTTCACTGACAGAGAGTGTATCGTGCCGGATATTATCCCAATAGGCTTCACTTCTGAAACTGGCAGAGTCGCCGACGGTTACATCGTTTGAGTTGTTTTTAAAAAGGCTGTCTAAAACCGACTGGCGCTCGTTAATAACAAAGTTTTTGTATGAAGCTGTTTTGCGCGCCACAAGGCCGGGCGTTTTATCGGGCTTTATAAAGTGAATGCTTATCTGCTCCCTTTTCAACATCCATACCGAATCCTTAACCGGTATAAACTCATTGTATAAACTGAGGGATTTGACCAGGTTTATATCATCTCCCGGCCGCATACTCATGCTTATCTGTTTAATGGCATAAACCGAATCGGCAATCCACATGTCGCCCTGCAGCAACAGTTGCCGGCGCCTTTGTTTGGGTATGAAACGGATTTTGTAACATTTAAAGTGATTAATGTACTGGCTGTCTACCAGGTAATAAGTGTAATTGTTTAGCCCGGGCGAGGATGCCGGTGAAACAAATTGCCTGGAAAGAATTTCAATAAAATCATTATATACATTAACATTAGTATATGTATTACCCAAAAACTGCGAAACATTAACATCATTTACACCCGAAACTTTGGAGGCCTTGATGATTTCGCGCAGCGAGGGGACCGGTGAGCGCTGGTAATGAAAATCGCTGACCGTTTCGGTAAGAAAGAACGGCAGAAACGGCTGCATTTGCGAAAAGCTGTCGATATCATTGAATACGAATTTAAAGGGTTTGAAAATTTTCTGGTTCTGAAAGCGGGAGTTAAGCTCATCAAGCTCTACCTGTATTTTTGTGTACGCTTCGTAACGATATGAGCTAAGCTTTTGCCTGTTGTGCGATTTTTTGAGCAATATTACCCGGTGCATAATAT
The DNA here is from genome assembly GCA_003165895.1 of Bacteroidota bacterium. Lineage (GTDB taxonomy): Bacteria > Bacteroidota > Bacteroidia > Chitinophagales > LD1 > Bog-950. The sequence continues at coordinate 2,262 of PMXD01000056.1, forward strand.
CCAGCGCCCGGCTCTCGCTGCGGTTAATGGCCGCCTGCTGTTTTTTTGTGTAAACGGCCCGGCTTAATTCAAAATTTAGTTTTTGTGTTTGCGATGTTCGCCGGATTCTGAGCGCAGAGCTTTGATAGCCCACGCAGCTTGCAACCAGCGAGTCGGAGGTTTTTTTAATTTCAAGGGTAAAATATCCGTCAAAATCGGTTGATAGCCGGTTATTAGCACCTTTGAAGGTGAGGTTGGCAAAAGGGATACCCTCATTGGTTTCCTTATCGGTAACGCGACCGGTTACAATAATTGTTTGAGCAAATATTGCAGGGGTAAGAGATAAAAAAATAAAGAAGCTCAAAAGCTTTCTCGTCATAAACTGCACCTGGGTATTGAACGTTGAAAATGCCGGGCCAATAAAACAAGCAAAAATTCAACCAAACTAACAAGCTAAATTGTATTTTCGGGTTCAACTAAAATAGCATATAATGGGCGAAATAAAAATAATCTCTTACAACGTTAATGGAATCCGGTCAGCTATGAACAAAGGATTTGCCGATTGGCTGAAGCAGGCCGCGCCTGATGTTATATGTCTGCAGGAAATGAAAGTGCATAAAGATGACTTTGACGCCAAACCTTTTGAAGCCCTGGGATACCATTGTTACATGTTTGACGCCGCCAAAAAAGGATATAGCGGTGTTGGTATCTTTTCAAAAATTAAACCTGACCACATTGAAGTCGGCATGGGTTTAAAGCAATATGACGACGAGGGCCGGATGTTACGGATAGACATTGGCGACCTGAGCATTTTGAGCGTTTATTTCCCCAGCGGCACCACCGGTGATGAAAGGCAGGCGGTAAAAATGAAATTTCTTGACGATGTATTCAATTACCTGCACAAGCTTTCAAAAAAGAGAACTAAACTGGTGGTTACCGGCGATTATAATATTGCCAATCACCCTATAGATATCCATAACCCTGTTGCCAATAAAGATACCTCGGGATTTAAGCCCGAAGAGCGTGCGTGGATGGATAAATATTTTGAATCGGGGTTTATAGATACGTTCCGGTATTTTCATAAAAATGCTGCACATGAATACTCGTGGTGGAGTTTCAGGGCCAACTCGCGCAACAATAATAAGGGTTGGCGCATTGATTATATAGCCGTTACAAAAAACCTGGAGAAGAACCTGGTGGAAGCATCCATTATGCAAAATGCTATGCACAGCGACCATGCTCCGGTGTATCTGAAATTGAAGGTTTAGGGGTTTGCGTATGCAGGTAATGGTTGCCCTTGTTTGCACCGGGCCCGCCCCTTCCGTCCCCTAAAGGGGATACCTGGGCAAAACAGCCAGTCCTGGCGTTACGACAAATTTTGTATTCGGCTTTGGTATCCCCTTTAGGGGACGGAAGGGGCGGCTGTTGAGACTCGGCACACAAACCACCACAGAAAACCAGAATTTTTGACGAACTTTAAGGTTAAATAGCCGTATAATTTATTGACAGACTTTTTATATCAGTACAGCGTTTAACTGGTATAGTTGAAATTGTGGGTTATGTTTAAAACGTTGTCAATTCTCCTGGCCTTGTCGTATTCCTGGTGCCCCCCGTTGCAGCAAGCAGCAGGAACTGCACCGGAGAGCCTGAAGCAACATGCCCGGCAGCTAAAAACCTACGCCGCCACTCAAAAGTGCAGCACCAAACTTGGTATTTTAGTTGATATGAGTCTTGTCTCGCGTAAGAAACGCTTTTTTGTGGTTAACCTCGAAAATGATTCCGTGTTGGTTTCCGGATTATGTGCCCATGGGCAGGGGAACGATGTAAACCGCGAAGACGTGGTTTTTTCAAATCAACCGGGCAGTTATTGTACTTCGGAAGGCAGGTATAAACTGGGCGCAAAATTTGAAGGCGAATTTGGCACCGGTTACAAGTTGCATGGCCTGGACAGTACCAATTGCAATGCTTTAAACCGCGATATTGTTTTTCATGCCCACCCCGGCGTGCCCGATGTGGAAGACCCGAAGGTGGTAACCCGCAGTAATGGCTGCCCCATGGTTTCGCTAAAAATTTTCAGGGCTACTGAAAAGCTGATTGATGCGGAGGATAAGCCGGTTTTGATGTGGATTTATAAATGAGGGGATTTTAGAGGCAAGAATTAAGAAGGAATTATGCGCCTAATTGAGTAGTTTTGTATAAAATCAAAATATGGATTACTCTAAATATATAGCACGTGACCCTAATATCATGTTGGGGAAGCCAATAGTAAAAGGGACAAGGATTACTGTAGAGTTACTGATGCGGAAACTTGCGGGCGGATATTCGATTGAAAAACTGCTGGAGAGCTATCCTCACATTTCCAAAGAGCAGATTTTAGCTGCATTTGAATACACTGCCGATCTGATAGCAAACGAAGAGACAAGAGAAGTAGCATGATTATTTTTGATGAAAATGTAGAGGTTTATTGGATAGAGTTAATAAGGAGCAAAGGGTACGAATCGCTTTCGATAAAGGAAAGTTTTCCCGGTATTGACGACAAGGATGTAATGGAAATTGCAAGGGAGCGTAAAGGGATATTAATTACAGAGGATAAAGATTTTGGAGAACTGGTTTTTTCCTACGGAATTCAAGGGGTCTCTGTTTTATTGATGAGATATGATCAACCGCAATATGAGTTGATTGAAAACCACGTATTAAAGTGCCTGCAAGATTATTTTGAGGCACCGGAAACCTGCTTTATTACCATTTCGCGACATAAAATCCGAATCCGGAGAATTTAATTGCCTGATTTTTTGTTTTAACCCGGCCTCCAGTCATTGTTGCAATTAAATCTCATTATTTGCTTCTTTACAGCTCTAAATCCAAAACATCTATGCGGGCCATCTGTCTTTCTGTAATTACGGCTATCATCTTGTTAACCTCCTGCGGCGGTGGCAATCAAAAAAACAAAGAGCATAAAATCGCCAAAGGGGGCGTAAAGTATGGTGGGTATTTCCGGTGTAATGAGTCGGAGTATTTTAAAAGCCTGTTTCCGCTGGGTATTACGGAATCGGTGGGGCACCATATTATTTCGCAGATATACGAGGGCCTGGTGGCCTTTAACCCCAAAGACCTGACTATTGAACCGGCACTGGCACAAAGCTGGACCGTTAGCCCTGACGCCAAAACCTACACGTTTAAAATACGCCCGGGTGTTTATTTTCAGGATGATACTTGTTTTGCGGGTGGTAAGGGTAGGTTGGTTACGGCTAATGATTTTGTATACTGTTTTAACCAGCTTTGTTCGCCGGATGTAAAGAACAGCGGGTTTAGTTTTTATACCTCTGTAATAGCGGGCGCACAAGAACATTTTAACGCCTTGCAAAATAAAGAGGCACAGGTACCGCCCATTGGTGTTACTGCTTTAAATGATTCAACACTACAAATACAACTGGCACAACCCTCGGCCGATTTTTTAAGCAGGCTGGCGTTGCCTTTTGCCTGCCTGTTTCCGAAAGAGGCAGTTGATTATTACAAGGGCGATATCCTTTACAATACGGTGGGCACCGGCCCTTACCGCTTAAAGGCAGTTAAGCAGGATGATGCGGTAATATTGGTGCGTAACGATAAATACTGGGGCAAAGATGAATTCGGCAATCAATTACCTTACATGGATGGCATTAAGATTTCATTTATTAAAGAGGATAAAACCGAAATGCTGGAATTTCAGAAGGGCAATTTTGAAATGAAATACCGCCTGCCTTTTGATATGATTGACGATATTATAGACGAGCACAAGCAGCTAAAAGGCGAATACAAAAAATACGTACTGCAGATTATGCCTGAGCTGACCACGCAGTTTTACGGATTTTTGGTGCAGGACAAAGTATTTAGCAATAAGAATGTGCGCCTTGCATTTAACTATGCCATTGACCGCGCAAAAATTGCCGACTATACCGCCAAGGGCGAAGGCATACCCTGCTTTAACGGCATAGTACCTTTGGGCATGCCGGGTTATGATAACAGCCAGGTAAAAGGTTATGCGTTTGATGTGGCCAAAGCAAAAGAATACATGGCTAAAGCCGGTTACCCCGGTGGCAAGGGATTTCCGAAGGTAACGCTGGAGACCAACAGCGGTGGCGGAAGAAATGAGAAGGTAGCCGAAACAATACAAAAAATGCTGATAGAAAACCTGGGGATTGATGTGGAAATTACCCAGGTGGTTTGGGCGCAACATACTAATAATGTTGAAACCGGTAAATCAAATTTCTGGCGCTATGCGTGGATAGCAGATTACCCCGACCCGATTAATTTTTTGAACCTGTTTTACGGCAAAAACGTGCCTAAAACTTTTGAAGAGGCCAGTTATACCAACCCATTCCGTTACATAAACCCGAAATACGATGCACTATACGAAAAGGCATTGTCTACGGTTGATGCAGCAGAGCGCAATAAACTATATGTGCAACTAGACCAGATGGTGGTAGATGATGCGCCGTTTTTACCTATTTACTACTCAGTGAACCGCCGGTTAATTCAACCGTATGTAAGGAACTTGTATGCGAATGGGATGGAGTATAGGGATTTTAAGGAGGTTTGGTTGGATAAGTGATTTGACAACTTTAAAAAGTTGTCAAATCTGGAGTTCTTCGTATCTTCGGGGAAGAAAATTAAAGAATAATGAATTACCTGGAAAGAATAACCATTGATTCGGCTATTTGCCATGGCAAACCTTGTATAAGAGGAATGCGCTGGCCGGTAGAAGTTATATTGGATATGCTGGGTGCCGAAATGACAAATGCTCAAATACTGGAGGATCATCCTGAGTTGCAAAAAGAAGATATTCTTGCCTCTTTGCAATATGCAAAACTGCTTTCGTCTGGTAAAACCCTAAATGAAGTAATGGGATGAAGGCTTTATGCGATGTGCATTTATCTACAAATTAGTTAGTAAGTTTTCTTCGTTCGCGAAATATTGAAGCAATGCATGTTAATCAGCTTGCCGGTGGCTCATCTACTCCTGATACTGAGATAACAAAATATGCCGATAAAAATGAAATGGAGCTGATTTCCAAAGATGAAGATTTCGTGAACTCACATTTCCTTCAGGGTAAACCATCGCGGTTAATCCGGGTTACTTTAGGCAATATTCCCAACCAGCAACTAATTGAAATTTTTGATAAAAACCTGTTGTTGATTGTAAATAGCATGAAGGCCGGAAAATGCTATATCGAAATTGGAAAGGAAATTATTGTTCAGATTTGACAACTTTTTAAAAGTTGTCAAATCGATGAGACTCTCAAATACCCAGATGCCAAAGCGTATCGGCACTTAAATCAATATCTAACCCTAGCCACTCAACAAAATAGTTTTTGTTGACGGCCTTTTTAAAATTGCCAGCATCTTGAAGCGGTAAAAAGGCTTCCTTATTCAGAAAGGGCTTTAAATCTACCTTCTTTAAAATACCATTACTGAAACGGCACTCTAAAATAAAATCAGCAAGGGGATTTATGTCATTTAATTCATACATAATTTATTATAGCGAAAATAGCACAACTAAATTTATTAATGGAAATTGCTCTGAAACTAAATCTTACCAGTTATTAATTTGTTTATCTTTAAAGTATTCTATTCCAGTTGATTTATCTGAATCATGAGGGAAATTTACATTATATTATTTGCCGCCTTTTTATCAACAACTGCCATTGGGCAGACTTGCCCTACAAATGGTCAAATTTATGACTATGCTGTTGGTGATACTTTTGAGATATATGGATCTGGCCAAGGGACTGATGGTTATGTTCTGGAAGTAGTAATTGCAAGGCAGAATTTCCCCGACTCAATAGTTTATATGATGAAAGGCTGGTCTGGCTATCCTGGTAATGTAGACACTGAAGCTATCGGCCGATCTGTAATTTACAACATAGATTCACCGGCCGGACCAAATTTCGTAGGCATGTTTTGTAGTGGTTGCATTGGTGACTCCGTTACAGAAAATTATTATTGCAATGGTTCAACTTGTACAACTTCTGAAAGTTGCGGCGGCGGTAGCATCTGGCAGCAAACACTGCAATCTGGATTGGGACTAACCAATTTTACGTTCGGGTGCCAGTTAGGGGACCCGGGTGATGGGAATTATGAAAATTATCAGCGAGGGTTAGTATATTACCACAAAGCAAATGGGGTTATGGGAGGGACCTTTGTTCAATTGTTTACTGGTATTTCTACAATAAGTATGGCAGCATTTGAAGCCGGTATGTCACCCAACCCTGCCGGATTTTCCAGTTCGCTTAAAGTTTCGGAAATATCAAGCTCACCTATGCATTTTAAATTTTTCGATGCGGTTGGCCGCTTGCTTATGGAGAAAACTGTAGAAACTAACTCCACTATAATTGACTTCGGGAACCAGGTAAGAGGAGTTTATTTTTGGCAACTTGAGTCCAATGGGTCAGTTCTAAGCAGAGACCGATTGGTTTTACAATAATTTATGCGTATAAAACCGATAAAAACAAAACGGGATTACAAGGTGGCGTTAAAACGCATGGAGATTCTTTGGGGCGCTAAAAGCGGAACGCCTCATGGGAACGAATTGGATGCACTCGCCACTTTGGTACATAATTACGAGCAGGTGAATTTTCCTATGGATAGCGATTCCGATAAACTTGATCAATTAGGTAAAGAGGTGTTAAAGGAAATCAAAGCAGGCAAGTTCAAAAAGATTGATTGTTGATTCATGCCTACTTGCGCTCCTCACTTTCGTGTCCCCCCTGTTAAAAACTCCTTTCAAACAACATTCCTATATTTGGAACGTTTAAATTTATGTTGCTAAAAAGCAAGGGGTTAGTGCGTTTATGGCTGAGCAATCATCACAATATAGTTCTCTGATACAGAAACTGGATAGTTTCACCCGCCGGTATTATACTAACCAGGTAATACGCGGCGCTATCTTTTCGGCCATTTATGTGCTGGCTTTTTTTCTGGCCATTAACTTAATGGAGTATTATTTCTACCTGTCAACGTTTCCGCGCAAGGTGCTGTTTTATGGGTTTATACTTTCGTCGCTGGGGTTTATCGGGCGATACCTGGTACTGCCCATGATGCACTATTACAAGCTGGGCAAAATAATTTCGTACGAGCAGGCGGCGCAGATAATTGGCACTCATTTTACGGAGGTAAAAGATAAGTTGCTGAACATTTTGCAATTGCGCCATGAGGCCGGTTCTCAATCCAATGCTGCTTTGCTATTGGCTGCTATTGACCAAAAAGCGGTGGAACTTAAACCGGTTGATTTTTCTTTTGCAGTGGACCTTTCGAAAAACAGAAAGCATTTACGATTCCTTGTTCCACCGGTTCTTTTGTTTTTGTTTATCATTATTGCCGCGCCGAATGTTATTGAACAAGGCACCAGCCGCCTTTACCATAACAACACCACTTACGAGAGGCAGGCGCCTTTTCAGTTTGTAATTCAGAATAAGGAGTTAAAGGCCCTGCAGTTTGATAATTATACGCTGGAAGTAAAAATTGATGGTGATGTTTTGCCCAATGAGGTTTTTATGGAGAGTGGCAAAAACACTTACCAGCTAAAAAAGAAAGAAAAGAATTTATTTACGTACGAATTCAGTAATGTGCGGCAGAGCACGGATTTTCAGTTAAATGCCAATGGGTTTCATTCGAAAGAATATACTTTGAGCGTGGTGGCAAAACCGGTGGTTGCCAGTTTTGATATACGTTGCGAATATCCACCTTACACCGGTAAGCAGAACGAAACTGTAAAAAACTTAGGCGACCTGATTGTGCCTGCGGGAACAAAGCTGAGCTGGAGGTTTACCACTCAAAATGTTGAGGAGCTGAAATTCTTTATCGGCGATTCATCTTATGCCGTTAAGCGCACCGGTGCTACGGAGTTTTCTTTTGCCAAAACTTTTATGCAAAGCGCGGGCTACACGCTTAAAGTAAGTAACGCCAATGTAAAAGATGCCGATTCGGTTTCTTACTCGCTGAATGTAACACCTGACCTTTACCCGGTTATTTCGGTGAATGAACAACATGATACGGCATCGCAAAAGTATTTTTATTATACCGGTGATGTATCGGACGATTACGGGGTGCGTAGATTAACTTTCAATTACCAGATTACCCGCGCCGATTCGGGCGCCGAAAATGTGAGCAAAAGCCTGGATGTACCTGTTACCGCCGGACTTTCATCGCGCTTTACTTTCTATTGGAACACTGCAGATTTTGCTATTAAGTCGGGGGATAAAATGAGTTATTATTTTGAGGTGTGGGATAACGATGGCATACATGGCAGCAAGAGCACCCGCAGCAATATGATGAATTTGCAGATGCCTACGCTGAACGAGATGAACAAGGAAATCTCGAAAGACAATAAGGAGCTAAAGCAGGACATGAAGGAAACTATGGCCAAAGCCGAAAAACTGAAGAACCAACTGCATGATATGCAGGACAAATTGCAGGAGAAAAAAGACCTGAACTGGGACGACAAAAAGAACCTGGCCGAAAATATTGAAAAGCAAAAGGAGCTGCAAAAGGAACTGGAGCAGATGAAAAATAAAATGGACCAGAACTTTGAAAAGCAGAATGAGCTGAACGAAGTAAAGCCTGAAATTGCCGAGAAAGAAAAACGCCTGCAGGACCTGTTCGACCAGGTGATGAACAAAGAAATGAAAGACCTGTACGATAAGTTACAGAAAATGCTGGAAGACCTGCAAAAGAAAGATGCGCTTGACAAAATGCAGGACATGGAAGCCAACAACGAAAAGCTGGAGAAGGAAATGGACCGGATGCTGGAGCTTTTCAAAAAGCTGGAATTTGACCAGAAACTTGAATTAACTGCCGACAAACTGGATAAGCTGGCGGATAAACAAAAAGAATTGGCAGAGAAGACTGAAAAGGCCGACGAAAAGAAAGATGCCAAAGATAACAAGGATGGTATAGACAATAAGGACGCAAAAGATAAAAAAGGCGACAACAAAGATGCCAAAGACCAGAAAGACGGAAAGGACGCAGCTAAAGATGCCAAGGCTAAAGAAGATTTGAAAGACCAGCAGGCTAAGCTGAATGAGGACCTGAAAGATGCCAAAAAGGACGTGGCTGATTTGAAAAAGCTGAATGAGGATACCAAGAGCGACCAGGATTTTAAGCAGACAGATAAGAACATGGACAACGCTGAGAAGGAAAGCAGCGACGCCCAAAAGAACATGGATGCTAAGCAGAACAATCAGGCTTCGAAACAGCAAAAAGATGCCGCGGAGAATATGAAAGAGGCATCGAAAAGCCTGTCGGCTATGAAGGATAAAATGGAGGAAGAGCAGAATGAAGAAGACATGCAGGCTATCCGCCAGTTATTGAAAAACATATTGCAGCTATCGTTTGACGAGGAGAAACTAATGGCGGATGTAAATCAGACAAATATTAACGTTCCGAAATATGTTGATTTGATGAACGAGCAGCAGCGGATACGCGAAAACTCGAAAATGGTGGAGGACAGTTTATATGCGCTGGCTAAACGCGAGGATAAAATAAGCTCATTTGTTACCAAGCAAATGAACGACGTAAATAAATACCTGGTTAAGGCCATCAGCGATATGGAAGACCGCAATAAAATGCGCGCTGCCAGCAACCAGCAATTTGTAATGACCGGTTATAATAACCTGGCCCTGATGCTTAGCGAAGTAATGCAACAGGCGCAGCAGGAGATGAGCCAAAAGGACAGTAAGGGCGACCCTAAAGATGGCAAACCCAAGATGTGCATGAAGTGCAATAAGCCGGGCGAAGGCAAACCCAGCCTTTCGAAAATGCAGAAGCAGTTAAAGGATAAGATTCAGGCAGCGGGAGAAATGCTGAAAAAACAAGGTAAGGGCCAGGGGCAAGGCCAGGGAAATCCTCAAAACGGTATGAGCAAGGAGTTTGCCGAAATGGCCCAGATGCAGGCCCAGATACGCCGCGAAATGGAAAAGCAGCAGCAACAGGAAGGCAAAGACGGCAGAAACCCCGGTGGCGATATGAGCCAGACTGCCAAACAAATGGAGGAAACCGAAAAAGAGCTGGTAAACAAACAAATTACAGCCGAAATGCTGAATCGCCAGCAGCAAATTATGGATAAGTTGCTGGAGGCTGAAAATGCCGAACGCCAAAAAGACCAGAAACAGGAAAGAGAGTCGCACACGGGTAAAGATGTTAAACGCGAGGTTCCGCCCGCTATTGAGGCTTATTTAAAGGAAAAGCAGAGCGAGGTGGACCTTTATAAAACAGTTCCGCCCAGCTTAAAGCCGTATTATAAAACATTGGCTGAAAAGTATTTCAGGTCGCTTACAATACAACAATAGGGGTGGGGGGCGCGTATAAAACCAGGTAGTAACAGCCGCATGAACGATGCCGGGCGGAAAGAAAAGGCTTTATATATTTGTAAATTGGCGGGGCTTGCGTTTATTTGCCATAAGCTTTGACACTGCCTTAGGTTAGTTAATTCAGGAGGCTTTAAAAACAAGTATTTTTGTAATCAACCAATTAGTATATTTTCGCGTGCACAATTCAATGCACCTTCATGCAACTAAAAACAGACGTGAAAACAATAAAATTCGCATCCAAACCCGAAAACATATCCATAGTAGAAAAATTCATTGACGACCTTCGCGGTGAATTAAACATTGGTGATGATGTATATGGGAACATTCTTATCTCGCTAACCGAGGCTGCAAACAATGCCATGTTGCACGGCAATGACGCTGACGAAAATAAAACGGTGGAAATTTCGTGGAGCCTTGATGAACGGGGCAAAACACTTTCGTTTATTATAAAAGACCAGGGACCCGGCTTTGACTACAACAACCTGCCCGACCCAACAGCCCCCGAAAACCTGGAGAGGACCAGTGGCCGCGGTGTGTTTTTGATGTTGCAACTGGCAGATATGGTGGTTTTCTCGGATAAGGGAGCCACAGTTGAAATGCAATTCAGATTATAAAAGTAGTTATTAATAATAATAAGAGATGGCCCCATTCATTAACCGAGTGGGGCCATTTTTATTAAATCTCCACCACTATACTTCAACCCAGGGATAATGCTTAATAGATTCCCATAGTGCACCCATTTCCTGGTGATTGAAGTAATCGCCCCGGGCCTGTTCAATCGGGATTTCGGGAAACACATCTTCGCCAATACCATTTTTAATGAAAATAATATTAAACCCGAGCCTGTGCGCACCAACCATTCTGTATCCCTTGCTTTTCATTAACTTTTGCGCAGCAGTAAGAGAGAGGCTTCGGAACACATTTTCAGGGTAAGGTTTATCCCAGCAATAAAAATCATCAGAATAGGGAATCGTTAACGCTCTGCCCAGTGGCACGGCACTGTTTATTTCGCAGATAATAACCCTGGGGCTGATGCAATTAATGGCATCCAAAATGTAGTAATCTACCCCGTCAATATCAATGCTAAGCAGGTCTATTTCGCCTTCAAACCCGTTGTTGCGTATGGTATCGTTAATGTTATCTTTTGTAATCCAGCTATTGACAAGTTTAGGCTCGTTTAAAACGGCATTGGGATGGGCAGCAAAAAAGGCACGGCCCCGTTTCATCATTTCCTCACTGCCATCAATGAGCAGGCCTTTCCAGCCATGGTATAAAATGAAGTTGGAGGTGTTACATTCTGTTCCGTCGCTGGTACCTATTTCCACCGATTTTTTAGTGCGGGTGCCAATGATGGAGAAAATATACAACAGCAATCCGTCTTCTTCAAACTGCGAATGGACTCTGAAGCCGGTATCGGCCAGCGCCGGTAAAAGGGCCTTGTCTTTTTTGTACAGCTCATTATATTTTACAACCAATGCACGTTGATTAATTTCAATTTGCGACATAGTTAAGCGCGATAAGGTATTTAGCTGATCCTTAATTTTCAGGTTATCATCTGATAATTCCCATAGCAGAGCGCTTTTAATACGCTTAAAGATTTTTTTGATCATAACTTTTTAATCTGGAGCCCTTTTCATCTGTTTGAGGGGGGCGCATTATGGAATTTTCTACTGTACGATAATAAGAAATTAAGTTTCAATAGCGCAATTTGCCAAGGGGAGCAATATAGGAAAGCCGTTAACTATTGTGCGGCTCAAAGCGCTTCAAAATATTCAATAATCTTCCTCTTCAGCAATTCATCCTGCTCTTTTAAGACAAGTTTGGGCACGCCTTTAACCGGTTCATAGATAGGCCAGCCTTCAGCATCATAACCCAGTAGTTCGTAATAGCCTTCGGTAGAGAGCATTTTGCAAAGGGCAACGTGCATCAGGTCTTGTTTTTCTTCTTTCTCCCATTTTTCTTTTACAATGCCTACTTCATTCATGCCAATGATAAACAGCATGGCATTGATATCGGGGCGTTCGCCAAATTGCTCTTTAACCTGGTTACGCACCTGGTACCAGCGCAGGGCGAGGCTTTTTTCTTCTTCATTTTTATCGTTCAGGAGAGGCATAGTTTCTAATACAATTTTTAATCGCAATCCCGATAGTTATCGGGAGCGAAGAGCACAAAGGAATACAAAATACAGCTATTGAAGAGAATGTATTTTCCCCTCTCGAGAGGGGCAGCGCGAAGCGCGGGGTGTGTGGCTGTTGGCACATTCCCCAAACAGCCACACACCCCGGCCTGCGGCCACCCCTCTCGAGAGGGGAAACAGCCATTAATGACCGCTTATTTTTTGTTTTTTGTTGAGGGTAAAAGAATCAGCGTCTTTTAAAAAGGGGAAGGTCTTTCTTAATGTTTCTAATTGCTGGTATTCTAATTCAAGGGTAAAAATATCTTCATCCTGTATTTTGTGATACAATACCTGGCCTAATGGGCCTAATACCATCGAATCGCCAGAGTAGTAGTTGTCATTGCCATCGTTGCCCACGCGGTTTAAGCCGGCAACATAAGTCTGGTTTTCGATGGCACGGGCAATCAATAAGTGTTTCCAGGCATAAGCCCGTTTATCGGGCCAGTTGGCTACGTACAGCAGCAGGTCGTAGTCTGGGTTTTCCTCTTCATCTAATAAGTTTTTACTCCAAACAGGAAAGCGGAGGTCGTAACATATCAGCGGCCTTATTTTCCAGCCCTTTATTTCAACCGTTAATTTTTCAGCACCGGCAGTAAAGGCTTCGTCTTCGTGAGAAAGTGCAAACAGGTGGCGCTTATTGTAATATTGAAATGTGCCATCGGGCTGCATCCATATCAGGCGATTGAAAAACCTGCCGTTTTCTTTAAGCATCAGGCTACCGGTTATGACGCAGTTTTTTTGTTTGGCTGCGGTGTGCATCCATGCAATGGCCTTGCTTTCGGTTACTTCCTCGGCATATTTTTCGGGGTCCATGCTAAAGCCGGTGCTGAAGGTTTCGGGCACTATTATGAGGTCGGTTGGTTGGGTTATGGCAGTTACTTTTTGGGCAAACATTTCAAGGTTGGCAGTAATATCTACCCAATGTAGTGAGGTTTGAATGAGGGTGATGCGGAGGTTTTCCATAATTGAAAATGTGAGTGCTAAGGTAGGGGTAATCTTTTATTTGTTTAGGCTCATGAAAAGCAACAATAGTTGCCCCGGCTTTTAAGCCGGGGATTAGTAGAGAAATTAATGTAGCGCAGGGCTTCAGCCCTTTAGCGGGGTGCTGTTGCACAAATACAATTTCAAAAGGGCTGAAGCCCTCGATATGGGTTGTTGTGCCATTAACCCCACCCTGAAGGGATGGGGCAACTGTTTCTGGTTAAATAATCCCCCTCGCCTTAATCTCCAAATACTTATTAATAACCTGTACCGTTAAGCCCGATGGCGGTGTCAGGATAGTATAAATATTATACCGGTTAAGCTCTTTTACTATCTGGCGTTTTTCGTAATCGAATTTTTCGGCTACGGTACGGGTGTAAATGTCTTCCAGGGTTCGTGATTCCCGTTCAAGCAGGGCTTTTAATTCGGTGTTTACAAAAAACACCACTACCAGCACATGGTTTTTTGAAAGGGCCCGCAGGTATTTAAGATTACGCTGCATAGAGGCCAGCGACTCGAAATTGGTATACAGGATAAGCAGACTGCGTTGATTTATTTTGCTACGTATAGTGGCATAGAGCAACTCATAGTTTGATTCGAGGTAGAGGGTCTTTTGATGATACAGCGCCTCCATAATATGGTTAATCTGCGCCGCCCTTTTATCGGGTGGCAGCAGCGTGCTCATTTTATCGGAAAAAGTAATTAGCCCGGCCTTGTCTTCTTTACGGATGGCAATGTTTGAAAGCACCAGCGAGGCATTGATGGCATAGTCCATCAGGCTTAATCCTTCAAAGGGCATTTTCATCAAACGGCCTTTGTCTATAATGGAATAAATATGCTGGCTTCTTTCATCCTGAAACTGGTTAACCATTAGCTCGCCTTTGCGGGCGGTGGCGGGCCAGTTTACGGTGCGGTAATCATCGCCCTGCACGTAATTTTTTATTTGCTCAAACTCCATGGTGTGGCCAATTTTGAGTATGCGCTTAATGCCCAGGTCGCTGAGGTTATGGTGTATGGCCATCAACTCGTACTTGCGCATTTGCAAAAAGGATGGATATACTTTTACCATTTTGCCCTGCTCAAATGTATACCGGCGCTCTGTTAAACCGATGGTGCCCCGGACGTAAATATTCAACCAGCCAAATTTGTACTCGCCGCGCTTTAAGGGTTTAAGCTGGTAAGTGATTACCCGGGTTTCGTTACTTTGAACGGACTCCTTTAATAGAAAATCACGCATCTGAAACTGTTCGGGCACCTCGTCAATAATCTTGATTGAAACATTAAACCGGTAATTGTTTTCGGTGTAGATGGTTACATCATTTTTATCGCCGTTTGAGAATTTTTCAGGAAGCATCCGGTGGGCTGAGAAAGCTTTGGCTGGTAAGTAAAGCATCAATATATCTGCAAGTACTGCAACCAATATGACCAGTAAAAGCAATTTGCTGAAAGGCAACAGCACCGGCCAGCTAAACGACAGGATAAAGCACAACACGCCTATGCCTGCGGCAATAAATAATCGGTTAGTAAGATATAGCGACCGGAGAAACTTCATGGTTTATCTCGGAATTTCAATGGCTTTGGTAAGGTGGTCAATCACTTCATTAGTGCTAAGCCCTTCCATTTCTTTTTCGGGCGTTAAAATAAGCCGGTGGCGCAGTACAGGCTTTACAACAAACAGCAAATCATCGGGTGTAACAAAACCACGGCCGCGGATAGCAGCTACTGCTTTGGCTGCGTTCATTAAGTTGATAGAAGCGCGCGGGCTTCCGCCAAATACGATGTCTTTCGACTCGCGGGTACGGTGCACCAGTTTGGCTATGTACTCCAGCAGTTTTTCTTCGATGTGCACCTGTTTAACGGCTTTCTGATAAGAGATTAGTTCATCTGAACTTATAACCGCACTAATCAGGTCCATATCATTGCTGCTGCCTTTATGGTGATGATGTTTCAGGATATTTACCTCCTCTTCAAAGTTGGGGTATTTTACTTCGATTTTATAAATAAACCGGTCGAGCTGGGCTTCGGGTAAACGGTAGGTGCCTTCCTGCTCAATGGGGTTTTGGGTGGCAAATACAATAAACGGCGGTGGCATTTTGCGGGTTACCGAATCAATAGTTACCTGGCGCTCCTCCATTACTTCAAAAAGAGCGGCCTGTGTTTTTGCCGGCGAGCGGTTTATTTCATCCACCAATATGATGTTTGAAAATATGGGCCCTTTGCGGAATTCAAATTCAGAAGTTTTGAAATTATAAACGTTGGTGCCCAGTACATCTGAAGGCATCAGGTCGGGCGTAAACTGGAGACGCGAAAAACCGACCGAAATAGTTTTGGCAAGCAGCTTTGCCGTAAGTGTTTTGGCAACACCGGGCACGCCTTCAATAAGCACATGCCCATCGGCGAGGATGGCGGTAATAAGCAGGTCAACCATCTGCTCCTGGCCTATGATAACCTGGCCTATCATGGCCTTTATTTTTTCAACGGCGGCATTCAGTTCAACAAGTTGCGCTTCGGTTATGGGGTTAGCTGTTTCCATGTAAGGTGGTTTTTATTGGCAGTTATTTTTAAAATATTCAATGGCGTGGTTCAGGTCAATCAGCTCGGTATCAGAAATGCGTTTTTTGCTTTCAATGCCCGAAATTATATTTATTAAATGGTCAACCGCACTTTTGCTGGCGCCTGATTTGTAGCACAGCTTGCGGGCAAACTCTTCATCTAAAAGGGCGGTATCAACGCCATACCGGTTGCGTATGAATTCGAAAAAATAGGTTATTTTTTTATGCGCTATGTTTTTATGGTTACCCTGGTTAAAGTAAAGTGAGCCTATGGTTTCGGTAAACTCGAGCGATGTGTTTTTATAAGGGTCAACAACCGGTATTACCCTTTGGCGGCGTTTGATATTGAACAAAATGTAAAGTAACAAAAACATTACCGCCATATAATAGGCCCATTTTAAAGCTTCGGTTTTTAAAATAAAATGCAATGGGCTTTGAGCCTGGTGTTCGACTTTTTTATACGATTCATCCCAAACCACATCGCCGGGTGCCAGGTAGCTGAAACATTTGGCAACGTACTGGCTGCCACCGGGGTTTAGCATGTAGTAATTGGTAAAGGCATAAGGGTTACTGTGAAAATAAATATAGCCTTTACCATAGCGGAGCCTTATAAAATTTGCCCGGTTTGCGCCGTCAACGCCCAATACTGCAATTTCAGGAAAGCTATCAACCCAGGTTTCGGCCCTCGCCCTTAAAGAATCATCGTCAACCTTGTACCAGGTAGAATAAAAATTGCGCTTAAAATGATAAGCGCTATCGTGGTGTAGTGCGGGATTAGTAAAATTGGCCTGCGAGTAATCTACGGAGTCCTGAAAATGGCTGTTGGTTATGGCTTCGGTGAAAAACGCCCTCTTTTCGGCCAGTTTAAAGGTATCGGCAAAACTATGCCTGAGGTGGCCGGTACTGATAAACAGATTGTTGCCCGCAGCGGCAAAGGCCAGTAGTTCATTTTCTTCGCGGGCAGTAGGGGCAAATTCATTTTGCACGAAAATCAGCGAGGTGTTTTCGAAATGCTTGCGATGCAAAAGGGTGTATACTGAGCGGGTGTTTACGCTGATATCTGCTTTGCCAAAAATATCGGGTAACGAATTGTAAAGCACCCAGGTGCCGTAGGGTATTTTATCGGCTGATAAAAAGCTGGGGGCCCAATCAATTTCGCGTGGGCGGAAAATGCCTATCAGTACAATAATCAGTATTGATACAGATGCGGTGATGAGAAACTTTTTATCCTTTAACATCAGCGCTTAATGGTTTGAAGAAAACCGGTAAAGGCTTTGAGGTTTTCGTCAAATTCAGTAGCTGTTATATCGGCATTGCCGTACCAGGCCGATTCGAACAACCGGGTCAGGTGATAAAAGTTTTTGCGTTGCTCCGCCCCTTTCAACTCGTAATAATACTCGAAGTTGGTTTTGTTCTTTTGCCAGTTTATAAGGCCGGTATCACTTAGTTTTTTCAGGGTTTTTAAATAGTAAAGGCGGGTGGCCAGGCGGTAGTTTGCGCTTTTGAGGGCATCGCCTATCAGGGTGTCGAAATTAAGTTCATGCACGTTTTCGGTAAATGCCTGATGGCTAATAATAGTACCCGGGCTTTTAAGTAAAACACCCGAAATATTTATTTTAAAAAATTGAAGAACAATCATTACTGAAGCAAAAATGGCGAGGCCATAAAATAATACGTCATACAAGCTTATGTGCCCTACCCGTGCCCGGCCGAGGCTTTCAAAAAATTCGGCAAGTAGATATGCCAGCAACGAAGAAATGCCGCTGCCTTCAGGCCGGATGGTTTCATAATCAAAGTCGTGCTGACTGCGGTAAGTGGCCAGGTGTTTTTGATCAAAAGCCTGCAGGTGGCAATGGGTGGTATCTGCATAGTTTACCTGCATGGCGTTACCGGAAAGTATGCCGCAGAAAACCAGGAACAGTAAAACTAATGCTATGCGGTTCATCAATATTCTCCTTCTTGCCGGTGTACGTTTCTATCGTCGCGCACGCCGATTTCATTTATTTCGGATTTTAAGTGGTAACCATCATATTTTTCGCTGAGGCTGAAGTAATTTACGCCAATAAATACCTGGAAGATGTTGAGTGAAAAGAAATACATAAAACCGGCCAGGGTACCTGCAACGCCCAAAATTGCCATGCCAAAAACATCGGTTTGTAAAGGGGTAACGGCATGAAAACGAAACACCAGTAATAAAAGCGAAACGGGTGCCAGCAGTGATACCAGGAAAGCGTAAAAAACAAGGAAAACCACGAACCAGGCAACAAAGGTTCTCCACCAGTTTCCTTTAATAATCTGAAAACATTTTACAAGGGCGTCGGCCATGCCCAGCTTTTCGCGCAGGCGAACAAAGAAGATGCTGCTCAGCGGAATTAAAGAATAAATAAGCAGTACGGCAAGCGGAATTCCGCAGATGGCCGGCATGTAACCCCCTATGCTATTAGCAATAAAGACGATAAAAACAACAATGCCGATAACCGGTATGGTTAATGCAAACAAAAGCAAAAGCGTAATAATAATTGTTCCTGAATCCTCTCTTATTTGCGCCAGGGTTTGCGTCAGCGTAACATCTTCGAAGGTCTCTTTTAAAATCAGATATTCAGTAATATAAAGTTGCTGAAATAAAATAGTGAATAAATAAAGCAGGTAGCCCAGCATACCCAGGCCATTGAGATGGGCGAACATATTATAGCCGGGTGTTACGCCAAAACCTGAGTCGGTTTTTTTGTAACCGAATACAAAAAGGGCCACAGCTACAAGCAGGGGAGGAACTGCGTAGAACAAAAAAAACCTGACCAGAAATTTAAAATTTGCACGGGCAAATAAAAAAGAGTCGCCTATGGTTTGGCCAAGGTCGCGAACCTGGGGCAGCGTTATTTTTTCCATCCGTATTTAGCTTTTAATTGTAAGGGTAAAATAATGTAATACCAGGTAATAAAAGTAAAAGAAAGGATTATAACCGCCAGGCTAAGCCCGGTGGGCATTTCCTGGTAATGGCGGGTTACAAAGCTTTCGAAAAACGCAGCTGTAATGAAAACGGGCACCAGCCCAACAGTTATTTTTATGGCCCGCTTTGCCGCCATTGCCAGCGATTCGGCCCGCGTATAAGTGCCCGGAAATAAAATACTGTTGCCCATTGTGATACCTGCGCCCCCGGCAATAACAATAGCAGAAAGCTCGAGCGCACCATGCAGAAAAATACTTAACAAGGCCACCTGCGTTAAGCCTTTTTGCGCAAACATGCTTACAAAGGCGCCCACCATAACGCCATTGGTAAAAATAAAATAAACAGTACCCACCGACAGGAATATGCCATAAATAAACGCCAGGAACGAAACATAAATATTATTGAGGGCAATGCCAAGGAACATACTGCCGGGTTCCATCTTTTTATAAACGGCCATAGGGTCGCCGTGGTGGATATTTTTGAGCGACATGTTTACATACTCATCGCCCATAATGATGCGTGGAAAATTATGGTCGTATGCTGAGGATACGAGGCCGATAGCTACAGCAATCATAAAAAACAGCAGGGAGTAAAGCAGTTGCCGGTGGCTTTCAAATATAGCCTGGGGAATTTCGCGGGTAAAAAAACCGATAAAACGCGATGCCCGCTCCTTTTTGTTGCGGTAGATGCCCGCATGAAAAGACCGGGAAAGCTGATTAAGGTAAGTAGTGGTTTTGCTATCGGGGTAAAAGGTGGCGGCATAGGCCAGGTCGTCTGTTACAGAGATATAATCATTGGCAAGCTCATCGGCATGGCCGGGCCGGCGGCTTTTAATAACCGCCTCGAAATGTTTCCACTTTTCGGCATTTTGTTTAACAAATGCGGCCTCTTTCATAGTGTTAAGGTGTTAACGTGCGAATGTGTTCAGGTAAATTACCGGATTTTCTGGTTATTGCTTTCGATACAGGTAAACACTTTAGCACCCCCGCCACTTGCCCAACAGATTTTAATAATAAAATTTTGACTAAACAATAGTCCGGTAATTTTTCTGCCCATAAAAGTACACAAATAACTGATGTGTGCGGATAATAAAAAAGGAAAGCAGTTGATTTTGTTGTGCTGCAAAAAACCGCTTTCCTATACACTGAATGTGTAATAGCAGCAATACTGGAAAAGATGACAGGCATCAGCAAGCCAATTGCAAAATTTATATCCACTACTATTCCACTATGGTGGGGTATTAGCGGGCGCTACAATTTTATGAACCTGGCGCGGTATTATAATTACAGTGAGCAAAGTATTCGCAATGGTTTTGAACGGGCGTTTAATTTTTTCGATTTCAAATATTTATTATTAGAAGAACATCTTGGGGATGAAAAGATAATTGCCTTTGACCCGTCCTATATTTATAAGAGTGGTAAAAAGACTCCCGGGCTTGGCCGGTATTGGAGTGGAACAGCTCAACAGGCATTAAAGGGATTAGAAACAGGCGAACTGGCTTGTGTAGATGTGCAATCGGGCACAGCCTTTCATTTGGAAGCATTACAAACTCCTGGCAAAGCAGAACGAAATGAAAAGAGCATAGTTGCACATTATGTGGATGGGCCCCTGGCAAGAATGCCCCGGATGAAGGCTATGAGCAAATACCTTGTGGCAGATGGTTATTTTATGAAAAAGGATTTTATCCGCCCGATGGTTAAGGAAGGCATGCAAATTATAACCAAGATGCGTTCAGATGCTAATCTATGCTATGTCGTTCGGGAAGAAGACCAACCCAAAGGCAGGGGGCGCAGGAGACCCAAAGGAAAGAAGATAAACCTTAAAAAGATTGACAAGCGTAAATGGAAGTTAATAGAGAGAAAAGACGGTATCGAAATTTATACGGCAGTCGTTTACTGCGTTACACTTAAAGAAGAAGTAAGGGTAGTCTATCTGTTAGATGTATCAACTCAGAAATATGAGATATTCCTTTCTACCGACATTGAGTTAAGCGGAAAAAAATCCTCACTTATTACTGCCTCCGTTTCCAAATCGAATTCCTTTTACGTGATGCCAGGCAACATGCCGGCTTAGAAGATTGCCAGGCCGGAAGCAAAAATAAGCTTCACTTTCACTTCAACATATCGCTTACCACCGTATCAGTTGCTAGGGTTTGCAACTACTTACCCATACCCAAAGAAGACAGGACATCATTCTCTTTACAATCCATAAAGCGATTGTACCACAACAAGTTATTGACCGAAACTATTTTTGATAACTTAGCTTTAGACCTGAATTGCAGAAAAATAAAAAAGCTGTACGACCAATGCCTGGAATTTGGTCGAATGGCTGCTTAAAAAACTAACGGACTATTGATTATTAACCAAATCAATAAAAAAACAGAAGATGAAAAATTCATCAGCAAACAAAAGGATGGAAAAAAGTCCTTTAGTAGGGATAGATTGTTCACATTCCAGGGTTTGCTGGTTTTTCTAACAAATACCGGATCAAAGTATTATGATAAACGGCCTTAGATTTTTTAGCGTAAATTTATGCCATCGCTACATCAGTTGTGGTAAATTTAATAATTCAAAGACCTATTAACACCAATGTACCCGGTATATTTGCGAACTAAGTTGTTAGCCCATAATTTATATTTAAATGAAACAACATAAGTATTATAGTATTAAGCTTGCCGGCTTTATAATATTAGCATTGCTTGCAACTGAACTCTTTTTACGGCATAGCGGGTTTATTCCCGGCTTTTTGCTTACCCCGGCTGAACTAAAAAAATGCAGGTTTTTAAAAGTAGACACCCTGGAATCCATGGATATTTTTGTGGTTGATTCATTTGGTTTTATGAAACCCAATTTAAAGTATGTTCGCGGCGGACTACCAGAAAAGCTCAGACATTCCGGGGTATTGCCACCTTATTTTTTTGAAAATGCAGTCACCGACCGGTATATTAACAGCGATGGGTTTAAAACCCATGAGTTTAGTGAGATACGTTCCTCTCATAAAAAGAAAGTTATGCTTATAGGAGATAGTTATGTTTTCGGTATTTCAATTGACCGGAGAATAAAAACGACATTTCCTGAATGGATGGAAAAAATTGATACAAATTTAATTACTATCAACCTTGGCCTGCCTGGTACGGATGTTGCTACCTACCGGAAAGTTGCTTTAACCTATATTCCTCTTTTGAAGCCGGACTATGTAATAGTGAACCTTTATTTGAATGATTTTATTCTGTATAAGAAGGAAATCATTCCTTACCAATTTAATGATCTGTTTATAACTAACTCAGCTCCTTTTTTAAAAACGAATGCAGACAACCCGGACACTTCAAAAATATGGCAGTTTAACACGATGTTTGACGCATACAATTTTGTGATCCGGAAATTTACTTTATTCGATAATAATAGTCTTCCGGCGCTGGTCAGTAAGCATTCCGCCCTCTTATCAGGCCTGTACCGGATAATCCGGGGATTTGGTAATCCAAAAGTAAATCAAACCGGATATGCGAAAGTTGATTACACTATAAAGTATTTAAGAGATATTAAAAGGATGGCAGACAGTTGCAATGCCAGGTTCATCCTCACCTGCATTCCCAAATTTGATTCAACAGCGGCAATTCCGGATATCGGAAATATCAGCGTGAATCAATATTTTCCCGCAGATTTGGATTTCCAATACCAGGCCCAATTTCCTGAAAGTGACTTTATGCCCAGTCCAGACGGGCATTTTAATGAAGAAGGGAATTTAAAATATGCAAATAATTTATTAAATATAATTAAAAATCGCAATAATTAACCCGCCTTCGTTTACTACATGATTATTTTAACGGCTCATATTACAACTAACTTCGGGTTTATCTTCCTACAGACTATTCTGAAATTTTTTACAAAGTAAAACTTACCGGGTGTACCGATTCCATAATTCATCAGGGCAACCGCATGAAAAATATCTGATTATGAATAGGATATAAAGCATTTGAAAGCTGATGACGGGGACAATGCGGATAGCAAAAATGAAGCAATGGAAAATTTTGCCTGTGAAAACCTGATGCGGTCCCCCTGCATAATTCATTGGTCTTTTGGATTGGACAAAGAATTCTTCTAATTTTACCATTAATGAACAATGGTAAATTGTATGCTTTATAACATTGCCTTGTAATTCGTTATTGTTTTTCAGAATTTTAAATTGTCCTTACACCGACTGAGCCTAATTAACATATTGAACCAATAAAAACTTTGAAGTTATGGATATTGAAGACATCAGGAATCCGCTTACAGACTGGAAACCCATAAGGCATACCATTATTAAAAACCAAAGCATATCAGAAAAAATCCATCATGATGGATTTGCAGTTTGTTCTATCAGTGATACCAACTGCATTGATAATTTGCGAAATTACTTTGAATTAACGCATTCTTTCAAAGATCGTTCTTCCGGTACGTTTTCCAGCGTATTTTCTAAAAATATTTTTTACCGAAAGAAAATCCATGATGAATTAAAGCAATTGACCTCCTCCTTTTTAAATGATTATCTTCAAAATTTTCGCATTGTTTTAGGCGTATTTATTGTAAAAACTCCCGGAGATAAAAGCACCTTTAGCCTTCATCAGGATGCCACAAGTTTAAACGAGTATCAATACTCCCCGCTTACTGCCTGGATTCCTCTTGAGGATTGCAACGAGGATAATGGTTGTTTGTGGTTGATGCCAGGAAGCCATTGGATGCTGGGCCCGTTCAGGCATATGACAATTCCGGCTCCATATTCGGAAATTCAAAGTTTAATCGCTGAGTATTGCGTTCCGGTTCCGGTAAAAGCAGGCGAAGTATTATTTTTTGACAACAGGCTACTACACTTTTCCGCAAATAATATGAGTGTTGCACCAAGAGTTGCCGCAGTAGTAAGTATTTTTCCAAAAGAAGCACCGCTTACCACCTGTAGAAAAATAGACGATACGAAAATTGAGCTTCTTGAACATGTGGATGAAGTTTATTGTCTACAGAATACAAATTTTTTATCTGGCGATAAGGAACGGCCTGCGGGTGCAATATTTAAAGAATTAAAAAGCTACCGCTTTCCGGTTCTTTCCGAACACCAGTTTACAGAACTGTGTAGCTTATATGGAATATCCAAAACCAATTTAAAAGCTAATATCGGTCAAAATACAGCCCTGATTGTTGACCCCGTTTAGCATATTACGTGGAAGGTTAAATATCTGCCAAATGGAATGGTTAGAATTTTTTATCATCCAATATTATTATTAACCAATCGTGATACCGTTCTGTCTTAAAATGAACATACCAGCAAAAAGTTTCTTGCCCGGTTATTACTTTTTGATTAACATTGTTGTCTAATGCTTTGGGTGCAAACCAAATTGTCNNGAACTCCTGCTATGTGGCGACAATTTGGTTTGCACCCAATGCTTTTGTTTTTAGATCCTGGTCTGATTTTTGCTATGTTTATAGCAGGTATGAAGCCATATTTTATGTGGTGTTTTAATCGTTAATCCAATCTCCCGCTATATGCTAAAAAAACTCTGGATATTGACAATTTTTAGATTTAGCAATAACTTTTCTGAAAGCAGGATGAGTAGGGCTTTAAACCGATTTGCAATGGTGGAGGCTGACAGCGCCTGGCAGTTGTTAAAAGCCCTTGAATTTGAGAATCATGAACCTTACAGGGCAAAATTATTTATTAATGCTCTGGAAGAAGTACATCACGCATTTCTTTTTAAGTCAATGGCGAATAAGTTCACAAGGAAGTCCTCAATTAACATCGCTGCAAGGAGGGATAAAATATATATTTCTGCAGACCACGACATAAGATTCAAAGTTGCCCATTATTTGGGTGAAAAGAACGTATATGGTCAATTTTTATCATATGCAAATGCTATTAAAAATGAGGAGGTAAAGAACCTTTTTTTGGGAATCCGTGGCGATGAAGAAGAACATCAGCACATGGCCTATTTGCATTTGAAAGAAAAAACCGGAAGCAATTTCCGGCTTAACCTATTCATTTTACGCGAATATTTAGATATAGCCTATAATGATTTTGTTCGCTTTGGGAAAAGCATTGGCGACTTTTTTTCCGGAATAATAATATTTGTTTTATATTTTATTGGCGGCGTTTTTTTTGGTAAATTATGCAGGAGGATAATTACACTTCAAAGCAAAAGAAAATATCTTGAATTATAAAAAATCAATTTTAGGAATTTCATCGAATTATCACGATTCCTCTGCAGCGCTGTTATCTGATGGCAATTTAATTGCTTTTTGTAAGGAAGAACGCTTTACCCGTATAAAGCATGATGCTTCATTTCCTGAGTTTGCAATTAAATACTGCCTGGACAAAGCCAAACTCAAACCAGATGAGATTGATATTGTTGTTTATTATGAGGAGCCTGCCGTTAAGTTTTCCAGAGTTTTAATCAGTGCCCTGGCAGAATTTCCTTTTCACGTAACAGGTTTTATAAGAGCAATACGAACATGGCTCACTGATCGGATATGGATACAAAATGAGATATGCGCTCATTTTGAAATTCACCCCTCAAAAGTCCGGTTTATTCCGCATCACGTTAGTCATGCGGCCCAATGTTTTTTTGTTTCGCCTTTTATGGAGTCAGCAATTTTGACCATAGATGCTGTAGGGGAGTGGAACACGGTAGGATTTGCCTATGGAACACAGTTAACCCATAAAAAAATTGTTCAGCTGGATTGCAACATTTACCCGCATTCACTGGGATTATTGTATTCCGCGTTCACATCTTTTTTGGGGTTTGAACCTAATAGCCAGGAATGTAATACAATGGCTTTGGCGGCTTTTGGGAAACCTACATATATTGACAATATTTATAAAATAGTTTCGGAAACCAATGGGAATATTACAGTTGATCAAAGTTATTTTCATTTTTTAGACGAGGGCAATAAACT
>PMXD01000238.1 GCA_003165895.1 Bacteroidota bacterium
ACCAAAGCCTAATACAAATACACTGACTGTCGTTGAAGCTGCATTTGGCTGTTTGCCCTGGTATCCCCTTTAGGGGACGGAAGGGGCGGCTGTTGGCATTGCGACAATTTATTATGCACCGATTGGAAGAATATTTAGGACAACTTTTTCTTCCCCAACCGCAAACTGCAAATATTTACTTCTATATTTATGCATAGAAAATAGTTAGATGATAACACCGCTACTTTGCAGGGTTAAATTTTGGGTATTGGTTGTTGGGTTGGGGTTGGGATACCCGGACTACAGCCACGCACAGGTAGATTATTGGAGTGAGGTGGGGAATACCAGCCCTTTTAATATAAGTAACAACGGCTGGCAAGGTGGGGCTATGTGTTACAACAGTGTCAATGGTAATTTATATATAGCTACCTATGTCTCGCACACTTCTCCGCCGGAAATCGCTGTTTGGAATGGTGTAAGTTGGACAATAGATACAGTGCCTGCCTCAATACAGGATTCATTCCCAAATCTTGGAACATGGTTTCCGGTTAGTGCCATTTGTAATGATAATCAAGGTAATATTTATATTGGCGGATTGACCCAAGATTCAAATAGTGGCATAGGAGTCAGTTATGTTTTAAAATGGGATGGTAATAATTGGACGGTAGTTGGCAATATTGCAAATGCCTTTGTACCCAATCTTGGCGTATATTCGATGAGTTATGACCATGTAAATAATTATTTGTATGCATCATTGTATCCATATACTTTTGGCCCACAGGTCGTTATCAAATGGGATGGTAGTAATTGGAGTCAGATAGGTTCGTTTTCAGATTCGTCGCAGAATGCAGCAGCAGCGGTATTTAACTCCGGTGGAAATTTATTTGCAACGGCATATATGTCTTCTGTGAGTGGGAATTCGGGGATTGCCCAGAATAATATTGACGAATGGAATGGCTCATCCTGGGTTCCTTTAGATAACATAGGTTGGCTATCTGCTCCCTATACTTTCTATAATAATTGCATAGCTTGCTCCGGTCCTGGCAATAAATTCTATACCATTGGAATTGACACTTCAACAGAAGCAGCATGCGTTTATGAATGGAATGGTGCAGCCTGGCATATCCTTGGCACAGGCAATAATGGCTTAAATGTAAATGGCCCTGTATATTGCGTTTTCGCCGACAATGCCGGTAATGTTTATGTTTCAGGAGATTATTATGATAGCAATGGTTACCGTTATATACTTAAATGGGATGGCAATGCATGGAATGAGTTAGGGGTTAACAACCTTGCCTTACACGCTAATAACTGGATTAATTTGCTTGCTGCTGATAGTGGTGGAAATATTTATGCCGCTGGTGACTTTGCAACAAGCAACGGGTTGGTTTACGTTGCTGAATACCAACCCATGCTGCCGGGGCGGGAATATGTTTTTTTGTATGCTACACCAGCTAATTGTGGTAATACCGGTTCAATAACCAGTTCAGTTTACAACGGAATACCCCCTTATACCTATACATGGAGTAATGGCCAACAGTCGCCTAACATTGACTCGCTGGCAAGCGGAACTTATTATGTTACAGTTACAGATGCAAACAAATTAATGGCCATCGGTGATATTTTTGTTTCGGGTAACTGCCAAAGCATTATTTCAGGTACCGTATTTTTTGATACCGCTGGCACCTGCATTTATAACGGGCAACAGCCTGGTGTATCCAATGTAATACTTACACTATCAGGAGATACTCAAACCTTGTATGCCACCACCGACGTGAACGGAAATTATAGTTTTGCTGTGGGCGATACCGGTAACTATTATTTGTATATACAGGTTGGTAGTAATTCGCTTTGCGGTAATTACGCTTTATGCGGAAACCCCAGCCAGATAGTACATCTCAGCGTTTTGGGCGATACAGTTACTGGTAATAATTTTGCTTTAACTCCTGACTCTTCAAGTTTTGACCTCTATTTACATCCCGGTTGGACAAGCGCAGACCCGGGTTTTGGAAAAGATTACTGGGTATATTTTGCCAACAATTCGCCTATTCCCTTTAACGGTACTGCAACGGTTACGTTTAAATATGATACTAACCTTACTTTTATAAGTTCCGATACCCCTTATACCAGTTATAATGCAGCATCAGATTCTATTACCTGGGTGGTGAATAATTTTAATAATTACGGTTGGAACTTTATTGGCAACGTTCACTTTAATGTTCCTTCCACCCTGCCGCTTGGTTATCAATTGCATAGCCAGTTTTGGATATATCCTTATGTGGGTGATTGTGATACTTCTAATAATTATTTGCAGTATTATGAAACTGTAAAAGGCTCGCATGATCCTAATTATAAAGAGGTTTCGCCGGCTGGTTATTCTACTGCTGTCGATTCTGTATTGACATACACTATTCATTATCAGAATACGGGTACTGACTCGACTTATTTTATAGTTGTAAAAGATACTTTGTCGCCTTATCTTAATCCGGCAACGGTGCGCAACCTGGCAAGCAGCGATAGCTATTCAAGTTTCAGTATTTCAGGCACCGGTATTCTTACCTGGACATTTGTGCCGCTAAGCTTGCCGGCGGCCTCAACCGATTCAACCGGAAGTAAGGGCTTTATTACTTTTAGTGTACACAGAATGGCAAACGTGCCGCTGGGTACAGAGATTACAAATTCAGCATCGGTCTATTTTGATTATAACAGCCCGGTGCAGACTAATCAGGTTACTGATACTGTGATTAATACCTGCACCGATACCATTTCTCAATTTGGCGCCCTGTGCGCAGGTGACAGCGTTTATTTTTACGGCCGGTGGATACGTACACCCGGCAGTTACGACACTTTGGTTGTGGGTAACCCGTGCGATACTTTTGCAACGCTTGGTTTGGTGGTGCAGGACCCGTTGCCTCCCCATCACATAAGCGATACTATCTGCAGTAACGACAGCCTGCTTTTTGCCGGTACCTATTTACATACTACCGGTACCTACAGCCATATTGGTTGCGATAGCTCGGTAATACTTTCGCTTACCGTTTTACAGGCGCCCCTTACCACCATTACCCAAACCACCTGCTGGGACCAGCCTTATTACGGGCATGATACCAGCGGGCAATACATTGACACTTTTACAGCTTCCAATGGCTGCGATAGCATCCGGATACTAAACCTTACAGTTACACCGGCTACCATTACTTATGATACTGTGAACATTTGCCATGGACAATCGTACCTGGGTTACAGCGCCACCGGTAATTATACTGACACGATTACAGGCATTAACGGTTGCGACAAAATCCGCTATCTGAACTTAACGGTGTTGCCGGCATTGACCGGTAGCGTTACTGCCTCTGTTTGCCAGGGGCAATCCTATCAGGGCCATACTTCTACCGGCACTTATACAGATACGCTAACCGGCAGCAACAATTGCGATAGTATAGTTACGTTGCAGTTAACGGTACTTAGCACGGAGCTAACCAATATTAATGAAAGTATTTGCGACGGCGCATCATACAGTTTTAATGACAGTGCATTTACACTTTCCGGCGTTTACACTGATTCACTTACCGGCATAAATGGTTGCGACAGTATTGTAGTTTTAAACTTAACAGTGCTGCCAAACCCGATTGAGCCTTATATTACGCAGCAATCTGATTCGCTTATTTCGAACGAACCGACAGGTAACCAGTGGTATTTTAATGACACCGTTTTACCGGGCGATACATCAGTTGTTTTAGTGGTTAACCGAACCGGTAATTACCAGGTGCAGTTTACCGGGCCTAATGGTTGTCAAAACATGTCGGCCGTGTATGATTATCTGGGAACCGGTATCCAATTAGTTCAAAATGCATTTAGCGTTACTCTTTACCCTAATCCTAACAACGGCAATTTTATTGTCGGGTTTTCAGATAATACTGCTAAAGATATTACTGTTACTGATATGATTGGGCAGACGGTTGTGCCTTCCAGAAGGGTTGCGTTAAAAACTGAATTCGATTTAAGCTTATTGGCAGATGGGGTTTATCAGCTAAAGGTTACCGATGTGCAAAATAGCAACAGGGTAGTTTTTAAGAGGCTGGTGATTCAGCATTAAATTTACAAATCCCCTATACTGATCCGGGTCTTCGGCCATCGGAATTCATGCGTTCGTTCAGGCACAAGTCTCATCTCCCCCTGCGCCCCCTCCCGAGGGGTATGTCACAGGATCAGGTAGTGCCTTTGCATTTAAAATAAAATAGATGTCATTGCGAAGATAATTCCCGTAAAAAATAAACAAGTTATTATCTGTGGCAATCTTCCGCTTTGTCTTTACACGTAGTGTGCAATGAAAGACAAAGTTGAAGATTGCCACAGCCTTTACTCTAATTGATTATTATGGAAAAGGTTTCGCAATGACATCTACTTATATTTAAATACAACTCACTTCAGGTTTGTCGAAGAAGTCTAGTATTTAATCTGGTTTTTCGGAATTTGTTACCTGCAAATTTAAGCTTGCAGTGCGCAACCTATTTGCGCAGTAATTTTAACATTCGGGTTGACACAAAATTTGCTTANNTCCTCTCCGAAGGAGAGGACTTTGGCAGCCGACCACCTCTTTAGCGGAGGTGGTTATTTGCGTGAGGGATAGAACGGAAAGCCCACAGCGAGGCCGTGCGAGCGAGGACTTGCAGTGAAAGCCCGACCCGACAGGGGCACGCCCTGATTTAAGATAACGGATAGATTTAATTTATTTTCCTCCAACTGGCGCCGTCAGAGATAATCTGCACGTTAATACCTGCTGCTATTGCAGAGGTGCCGCCACCGCCATTACCTGACAAATAATTGGAGGTGTTAAGTGTTTGATTTGATTGATTTACGATAATATATATCCTACCCGGAACCCCTGTAGCGGAAGGGAAGGTAAATGTTTGGCCGGATGATGTGCCCGTAAAAATGACACAGTAGTCGGAAGCAGTTAGCGTGTATGAAGCGGTTTGCTTAACAGCGGCTACGGATAGAGAACCGTTTATATCTAAAGTAGATACCGGGCCTGTAGTACCAATGCCTACAAAACCGGTGCTATCTATGCGCACGCGCTCGGTGTTGTTTGTAGAGAAAATCATTTTTGCTGAGCTGTTATTTGTAGCCAGGTACATGTTGCCGGCATAGGCCCCGCAACCGGTGTTAGCATATCCGATATTAGCTGCAACGTTGCCATTATAGTCGGCAAAATCCCATGAAGAGTAACCTGTATTTGAAGCGTTTAAGAACATGCCTAATCCGGCGCCGGGCTTATCAAAATCAATAATAAACGGGCGGGTCATATTGGTTGTTCCGATACCTACATTACCCAAACTATCAACAACCATTCTTTCAACATTATTGGTACGTATGTGCAGGCTATAATTATTGGTTGTGCCTAAATAATAAGTTCCATCACTGGCGTTACCATGTATGTCCCAACCGTTTGTACCTGTAGCACCGGCCGCACCGGTTGCTCCCTGAATGCCTTGTGCCCCAGCTGTGCCCGTAACACCCGGAATACCCTGCGCACCGGTAGCGCCGGCGCCA
>PMXD01000330.1 GCA_003165895.1 Bacteroidota bacterium
CAAAAACGCTGCAGAGCAGCCGGCTGTTTGTATAAATAAACGAAGACATTATTGCGCTCCTGGGGAGCCGCCTGAAAGTGAATCTTCAGAGAATGAAACAGCCCTGCCTCACGAGGGGAAAACGCAACAAATCGCGAAGCGTTTTGCCTTAACTTAACAACATTGAGTTGAACGGTATAACCACGGTAAGCAACACCGGTCCGGGAAATTACCGGGTTTTTATTTTTTTCAGTTTCATCACCACTCCGTTCTCGGGTTTCAGTGTAACCAAAGCTATGGGCTTTACATCTTCACTCACTAATTCCATGTCCACACGCGAGGCCAGCATGCTGTTTATCAGTTGCATTTCAAGCATGGCAAAGTTGTTGCCTATGCATATCCTGGGGCCGCCGCCAAAAGGCATAAAAATAAAGCGGTTGTCGCCTTTCAAATCAAAATGTTCAAAACGCTCGGGCTTAAATTCAAAAGCATCGGGCCAGTATGCAGGGTGGTGGTGCAGCCCGGCAATGTTAACCGCCACTTCGCTTCCTGCTTTTATCAAATAGCCGCTAACCTCATCCTTCTGTGCCGACCGGCGGCCTACTACCGGTACCGGCGGGTACCGGCGCATACTTTCGTTCATTACATTTTTGCCGTAAATCATGGCCGGCACATCTTCAAAAGCGGGGTCACGCTCACCTGCAAATTTTATCGACTCCTCCTTCAATTTCTCTTCTGCCCCCTTATGTTTTTTCAGCAAATACCAGGTCCACGAAAGCGCATTTACCGTGGTTTCATGCCCTGCCAGAAAAATAGTCATTACCTCATCGCGTATTTGCAGGTCGTTCATACCCTTACCGGTTTCCTCATACCGCGCATCCAGTAGTAATTGCAACAAATCGGGCGGTGGGTTTTTTTCCAATTTCCGCCGGTTAATAATGCCATAAACCAACTCATCAAGTTCGGCAATACTTCTTCTCATCTTCAGGTGGCGGGGTGTGGGAAATATCCATGGAAGATGAACGGGGTTGCGCAACATAGCATCTGCCGATTCATTCAAAAAGTTCACATTTTTCCAGATGGTTTGAATATGGTTGGCTGTAACATCAGTAGTAAATAACGACTTGGCAACAATATCAATGGTTACCTCAGCCATCTCGCGCGTAAAATTTATTTCCTGCCCTTCCTGCGCTTTCCACCGTTGCAATAACTGATTGGTAGCGGTTACCGTAATGTTGCTTATTCGCCTCAGTGTTTCGCGGTGAAACGCCGGTTGAATAAGCGTTCGTTGCATATGCCAGTTGTCGCCGTCATTTGTTACCAGCCCCTTACCCAGCAAAAGGGCAAGCACTTCATATCCTTTGGCTTTCGGAAAATTGCGGTAGTTTTTTTGCAGCACATACTGCGCTATATCCGGGTTATTAACCATGTAAACAGTCCGCAACCCGGGTATACCGGTAATCAGCATATCAGGATATTTTTGCGGCGCCACCGTAAGCATATTAAATACCTTCTTCATAGATTCAAGAAGAAGGCCCAGCGGCAGACGGGGCGGGGTTTGAGGTTTGATGGCAGGCATAGGTGGGTCGATTATTTAATGATACAAAGCAAACCTATTTAGCGTTGATTTAATTTGACGGGCGTCAAATAATGAAGGTGACTACAATTTTCCGGCTCATACCCTGCTCAGGGTTTCAAGGCAGGGCAATCGGGTCTGGAAAATTTTGGCCTCATTTAAATGGTTAAAACCATTTTTTNNACGATTTAAATCGTGGGCTATGTAAAGGTAAAAACTGGATAAAACCATTTCAACGGTTTCCACGACCACTCCACGTGCCCGGAAAAAGTTAGACCCGATTGCCCTGGGGTGAATACCAAATTGTCGCATACTTTAAAAACTCTCTTTATTGCACCGGGCTCACCCCTTCCGTCCCCGAAACGGNNCGCGACAATTTGGTTTGCACCCCGTTCCCACATGACTGATTGAAATATAAAACCAGGTAAATTAACGTGCAATTACAACCTTTTGAGCAAGGCTTGCACTGCTGCTTCTGACGGCTACAACATATACCCCCGCAGCATTATTGCTCATATCTACAAGCAAATTGCCGGCAGGTACCGGCCCGGTTTTAAGGGCCTGGCCCTGCAAATCGTAAATACTATAATTGTAATCAGCACCCGAAATATTATCCATTTCTATTCTGATGCTGCTTTTGTCAGTAAATATTTTTACAATATTGCCGTCTATGCTGTTTACAGAGGTCCCTATTTCAATATACATCAGTGTGTCTGATTCTACGGTGCAGCCAAAATCATTCGAGCAGTTAACTTTGGCTGTATATACCCCCGGGAAAATATAAAAATAGGTTGGGTTGGCTATGCCTGTAATTACCGAGCCATCGCCAAAGTCCCACGCAAACCGGGTAGCATTTGATGCAGCGGTATAGAACTGAATGTCCTGCAATACAAAATCGTGGTTATTTGAAACATTTAAACCGGCAACCAGCTGGTGCTGCCCTACCAATACATTTTGCTGCGGGGTATAAACACTGTAATCAAACTCTACGGTATAATTACCACCCGGTAATCCGGTAAAAGTAAAATTACCGGTTACGTTAGTGTCAATGGCAATCATGATAGCAGCAGAATCGAACACTTTACAGGCGGTCCAGGTAATACTGCTGTCTTCGGTAATAAAGATAATGCCGTCGTTATTAAGACAACCCGCCGGGCTGGTTACAAGTGCAGGCGGGTAGGTAATGTGAAGATAAAACCTGCTGTTTATTTCACCGGTCTGGTTAATGGCAACTTTGTAGGTTGACCGTCTCAAATCGGTAAATACATTCAGTTGCCTGTCTTCCAGTATCAGCATAGAAGCAGGGTCAAAATTAGAGTATAACTGCTTAGAAAAAATAAAGGTACCACTGTCGGATATGGCAAGTCCTAAGCGAAGAATTGTGGAATTATCAAAAGGGCCATAAGCGTTTGAACTGCACGCAACATTATCCTGTGTAAAAGAATACAGTTGAGGTGTAGTATCAGGTGATTGAAGTACGAATGCAATATCTTCCTGGGCTATAAACAATGGCGAAGTGCCCGCAACAAAGCCTATCTGCGTTACCGCAGCTAAGCCCGAAGCACTATCCTGCAACAATATCTCAATCCGCTTTTCAGGCGATGCTGAAAAAACAGTTGAAACAGTTACCACCAATAAGGAAAAAATCATAACGACTTTTCTCATGCCTGATTGAGCCCCGTGTAAACAATTGTTTTGAACCAAAAACATTTTCCTCAGCCAATTACCAAATTCGACTCGGTTCACATGGGGGTACACCGTGAAAAGATCAAAAAATTTTGTTGTATTTACGGAATAAGACGCCGCACAGATCTCCCTCGCTTTACTTTCTAACTTTAAGATAACAAAATTAATCGAAAAGTTATGTATTCCCCGCTCATTTTCTATGATAGCCGTCATCTGGTTTAATATACACCCAAACGTGCTATTTGTCAAGAAAAGCATTTCTGCTGAGCCTATTGCAGTAGTTGAATAAGCTGTTTTAAGGTCAAATCGCTCTGAGTATCACGTGTTTGTACATTCCTAAGGCGGAATTTACCAGAGGCCTTTTCATCGCCGCCCACCTCTACAAAATAAGCAATATGCTTGTCCCCGATATACTTGAAGTGTTTTTGCTTTTTAACATTTCCTAAATACACTTCTGCGGCAATTCCGTCGCAGCGAAGCGCATGGGCCTGCTGAAAAGCGAATTCTTCCATCTCCTCCTCCCTTGGTATAAAAAGCACTTTTACTCCCTGAGATATGGTTGCCGGGAAGAGATTTAACTCCTCCATTACATCATAAATCCGTTCAATGCCAAAAGAAATGCCTACCCCACTCATATTTTTAGCGCCAAACATTTCAGTAAGGTTATCGTAACGGCCGCCGCCGCCTAAAGAGCCCATGGAGATGTTATTATTGGCAACTGAGCTTTTATCAAGTACTATTTCCCATATTATACCGGTGTAATAATTAAGGCCCCGTGCCAGCCGGCCATTGTAAACAAGGTTTGGGATTGAACTACCAATAACTTTTAGCAAAACCGAAATGTCTTTATGCGCCTCTTCACCAGCGGCATTGGCCCTGATATCCTCCTCGCACCATAGTGTATCTGCTTTTACAATAATGGAATTATAAAGGGCATCCGTTTCTGATTTAATAAGGCCTGCAGCATGCAATTCACTTTCAATTTTGTCCCATTCCACCTTGTCCAGCTTATCAATGCAGCTTACAATAAGTTCTGAAAAACCGGGCTTATCAATAACAGCAATCAGCGACTCAATAACTTTTCTGTGGTTAAAATGAATCAGAACATCAATACCCAGGGCCTTAAAAACCTCAGCATATATCATACTTAATTCCACTTCATTCAACAAAGATGTACTGCCAATAATATCGGCATCGCACTGGTAAAACTCCTGGTAACGGCCTTTCTGTGGCCTGTCGGCGCGCCAAACGGGGCCTATGTGAAAACGTTTAAACGGGAAAGCAAGGTTTTCCTGGTGCTGAACCACGTAGCGGGCCAATGGTACGGTAAGGTCGTACCGCAAGCCTTTTTCAGCAATATATTTGAGGGTTGATTGCGAGTTGGCAGCGGCTAATTCCTCTTTAGGAACATCTTTTAAAAAATCGCCACTGTTCAAAATCTTAAACAATAATTTATCGCCTTCTTCACCGTATTTACCGGTCAGGGTTTCCATCCGTTCAATGGCGGGGGTTTCAATTTCCTCAAATCCGTATTTGCGGAAAACGCTTTTAATGGTGTCAAAAATATAATTGCGTTTGGCCACTTCAACAGGCAAAAAATCGCGGGTACCTTTTGATAAAGCAGGTTTTATTTTTTTAATTTCAGACATGGCCGCAATTTACAAAGAAGTTTAACAGCTTGCAGGATGCGGATTTATTGGGGTGCATGCTATATTGCCGCATTCCCAACAGCCGCCCCTTCCGTCCCCTTCCCGCCCAGAGCCGCGGGATGAAACAAAAGGGGAAACCAAAGCCAAATACAAATACACTGACTGTCGTTGAAGCTGTATTTGGCCTGCCTGTCCGGTAGGCAGGCTGTTCTGCCTTGGTTTCCCCTTTAGGGGACGGAAGGGGCTGACACATTTTGCATCAGCGCACTTTAACAACGCTAAATACAACAATGCATTTCTTATTGCGAAGGAAAGTTATGCTTGTGTAGAAACAGCGGGGTGTGGATTGTATAGTGAAGAGCAAAAACAGCTACTCCTGCAGCTTCACCAACTTCTTCGTTACGCTATAACCCGACTGCGTCAGCCGCAGTTCATAAACAGCACTGGCAATTGGAGTTACATCAATAATTGTTTGAAGATTAGCAACTGTATTTTTATAAATCAATCTGCCAATATCATCGTACAAATTTAGTTCGCTGCCCAGCCACTCGGGGCCTACTACTATTTTCCAGTTGGTGGTTGTGGGATTGGGGAAGATGTTGATGTGATTATCGGTTAACGGGTAAATGGTCAATTGACCGGAAGATGAAGCCACGCAACCATCTGAATCGGTAATTTGAACGGTATATGTGCCTGAGGAATTTGCAAGATAGGTTTGTGAGGTTGCACCAGTGACGGGGTTGTTGTTTAAATACCATTGATTAATTAGCCCACCACGGCTGGCAATTAAGGTATCGCCCGATATTGAAACCGTTGCCTGAATTACAGGCAGGATTTTTACTGTGAAACTGTCTGATATAGCTGCGCAGTTATTGTTTGAAACTGTAACGTTATAAGTGCCGCTGGTATTTGTATAAATGCTCGAAGTTGTTTGACCGGTATTCCACTGGTATATCGGAAAACCAACCGGTGCACTTAACTCAACAGAATCATAACCGCAAGCATCGTTTTTGTTGGCTGCAATACTGAATTGAGGAATAAGAACACGAATATTAACGTTAACCGAATCTATCGCACCACACATAACGGTCTGCCCGGATATGGTATAAGTTTGGCTTGTATCAGGAATTATCACATAATGGTTTGGTGAAACTATAACAACATTTGAGGAATAAGGGACAACTTTCATTGTCAGAGCATTTAAAAAAGTGATATATATGGTGTCTCCCTGACAAATAGTTGTATCAGATATTTCATATTGCAAGGGTTTGGGTAGAATTAATGGATCTTTCATACAGCTACAATCCGGCACGAATCTCCAAAGAGAATTTGCAAAATTTACCCCTCCCCAAACCCAAAGATCACCAATCTTGTCTATCCATTGGCATTGCCCGGCATTCGCTTCAGGATAATTTGAGTTTGACGGAACCTGAAAGTTGCCAAAGTCCCCTCCTTGTCCGGTAATATTTGAGCCATCCAGCAACTGCCATTGCAAAGTTTTATAATCAAAAAGCCAAAGATCAGAAAGCGTTTTGGGGGTATAACTACTGTCTGGGCAATAGGAGCCACCAAAAGAGATGAAGTTATTTAAGCTGCCCAAAGATACAGCAGAACGGTTTTCAAAACGGCCCATAGGATGGCTATAATTATCGCTAATACAGTATTCAGAATAATCCCCAAGAGCACCAACGTAATCATCACCAGCTATCCATGTCCAATTATGAGTTACAATATTATAGCGCCAAACATCGTCAAATACATCAAACGTATAAAAATCTATACCGCCATACATATAAAAGTTTCCATCCAGATCCTTCCAGTGGGCATATGCGCTCCTGCTGGGTGGTATATTTGAGGGGCTCTCAATTCCTTTAATACCATAATTTTGCACCTGGAAAGCAAATTGGGGTCCACCCATATAAACCCATTCATTAAGGTCTATTTTATATAACCACATGTCATTACAACCGTAGTCTGCACAGTCCCCTCCGTATAACCAAAGCTGATTTGAATCGTCAATCCAATTGGTATTTGATTCATCACGCCAACCTGGAGTTATAGTATCGGATGGAACTCCAGGTGCTCCATAATTTAGCGGGTCAACTATTACTGCGGCGGACAAATTAGGCCCGTTCATCCATGTCCATTCGTTTGTATTAATGTGATACCGCCATAAGTCACCTAATACACCAAAGTTACCTGATGAATCAAATCCATCCCCACCATATAGCCACAAATTGCCCGCCGTGTCGGTCCAGGTTAAAGTGCCGTAACATCTACCTCCGGGATTATTAATAGCGGAAGGAATTCCTTTAACTCCATATATAGGTTGAGCCTGAGGGATACCGGTCCCCTTTTCCCATGTCCACATATTAATTTGTGTATCATATTTCCACATGTCGCTATATGTACCAGAATCAGTATTTCCACCAAAAACCCAGAAATTACCATCCAAATCAATCCAATTTGAGGCTTCGTAAGCTCCTGCAGGGGTATTGTGTAGCCCAGAAATACCTTGAGTACCATATACGGCCGTAGCATTTGGGTGGGCGCTTCCACCCATCCAGGTCCAGGTGCCACCTTGGGCATGAGATGCCAAATGGAAAAGAAGCATTAAGCAAATAAAAAAATAGGCTTTCAAATATTTATTTTGAAAGCCCAATCTAATCAATAAAATTTAAAATGTATAAGCCTCAGATGTTAATTCTCACAGACTGCCCCCCATCGGTGGCCTCTTCTTAAAGTGCTTATTGCGGTTTTTGTTATTGTTATTATTGCCGCCGCCTTGCCCCTGCCCCTGCCCACCTTGTCCCTGGCGGAATTTGTTGTTATTGTTGTTGTTTTTGCGCGGGCCGTTATTGTCCCTCTTGTCGGGCCCAATCTTCTGGCGGTTAGCGCGGCTGAGGGAGTTGATATCCTGCTCATCAGAAATAACCAGTGCGCCTTTTGATAACATGCGCAGGTCGTTTTTTATGGTTTCGTCGTTTACGTTTTCCTTGCTCCAGTTCTGGTAAACAAGTTTCATAAAGTTACCTATACACTGGGTAAAGCCGGCTTGTTTTTCAGGGTCCTCGGTACGTATGGCTTTTGAAACCAAAGTCTCAACATTTTTACCGTAGTGCTTGTATTTAATCCTTGATTGCGGGTAGTGCAAACGGGCAGGCCTTTTTTCAATTTCTGCGCGGTCTTTAATAGGATATGGCGAGTCTACGTCCAGCTTAAAATCGCTCATAATAAAAAGATGGTCCCACAGCTTGTGGCGGAAATCTTCTACGTTGCGCAGGTGTGGGTTTAACTGGCCCATCAGCTCTATCAGTTCTTTGGCGAAGATATTTCTCTTATCGCGGTCTTTTATTTCCACGCAGGCTTCCACAATTTTTTGTACGTGGCGGCCATATTCTTTAAGCACTAACTTATTTCTGTTTGAATTATAATCCATAGCTATAATTGATTAAATAACGGTATTGGTTTAATAAAATAAAAGGTGTTGCAATAAACCGTAGACAAATTGAAGACCGGTGTGCGAATTAACAGGTTGGATGGTTAACACACCCCGGGCAATTGCCTTACAAATGTTTTGTAGACTGAACGAAGATGGGGATTTTTATTGAGAATACAAATTCTACAAATATCCGTCATTGCGAGTAACCACCCTTGGGGCAAGGGAAAAAATCGGGGTGACGCGAAAAAGACCTTCTTAGCCGAGTCTCCCTTCCGAAGGTTGGGGACTCGGCGCGAGGGCAG
The DNA here is from genome assembly GCA_003165895.1 of Bacteroidota bacterium. GTDB lineage: Bacteria > Bacteroidota > Bacteroidia > Chitinophagales > LD1 > Bog-950. Next base: position 8,635 of record PMXD01000330.1, read on the forward strand.
ACCGCATACGCGCCGAGTCCCCCATTCCTCAAAGCAGGAAAGGGGAGACTCGGCTAGGAAGGTCTTCATAAACTCTCTTTATTGCAACGGGCTAACCCCTTCCGTCCCCGTCCCGCCCAAAGCTGCGGGATGAAACAAAACGGGAAACCAAAGCCAAAAACCAATACAAGGTTTGCCGTCAACACTTGGAGTTGGCTGCTTTGCCCTGGTTTCCCCGTTTCGGGGACGGAAGGAGTCGGGACTTTGGCCGTAAAGAGCTGAGGTATGAGCATTGAGAAAACTCATCAAAAAAGCGAACCTTTTAATTGCTACATTTCCATTCGGCTATTCGTTATCTTTGCATGTCACATACCCAACCATGAACCTTATTATTTATGCCATCCCGGTTTTCTTTTTGCTTATTGGCGTTGAGTTGCTGATAACCAAAATAAAGAAGTTGAACCATTACCGGTTTAATGATTCGGTTACTAACCTGAGTTTAGGTATTGGGTCAACGGTAACAGGTATTTTTTTGAAAACACTTACGGTATTAGCCTACATTAAACTATATGATATTTCGCCGCTGCATGGAAAAATACCCAACGCATGGTGGGTATATGTG
>PMXD01000090.1 GCA_003165895.1 Bacteroidota bacterium
ATTTTGAGAAACCAGTAATTGAGAAACATAACCTGAAGCGCCAGACCCGGAATTGGCAGCGTAGCTATCGTATAACTGAGCTAACTGAACAACCTGGGCCAGGGGAAGACTGATAGTTGGCGGACCGGTAGCCTGTGGGTAAACCAGCTCGTAAGGAGAGGTATTGCCGGGGATTGTTTCCACCAGCGGTATCATTAATAATGAACTGCCCCTGCGCGAGATATCGGGCGTAGGGATGCCGGAACCGGAACCGAAAGCTGTAGCATAAAAATCGAGAAACGCGATATTCCCAAAATTAATGGTATCAAGGGTAGGTGTTGCCCCGGCCGGAATGGTTGCCGGAATGTATTGCCAGTAAACCAGGTTATTGGCAAACTGAATAGTATAGGTAGGATTGCACAACGTACCACCGGTAAGGACCGATAGGTTGTTTTCGAAAAACAACTGATAACCGGAACCAGCTGAAGAAGTAAGATAATTGGGTGTAGCATAAATCTCAATTACGCCTAACCCACTGGTTAACTGACCGGTGGCATCTACAAACAGGTTTTGGGTTTGGCCATTGACATTTACCAGGTATAAACCCGAAGGCAGTCCTTGCAAATTAACATTGCAACCCGGCACATTGGGTGTGCCGTAATTTTGATAAATGGGAGGATTGGTGACCAATATATCAGGGTAATTGGTTTTTACGTTATAAGCATATATAGTGGTAGTAGCAGACGTGAACGTGTTTGGCGTGGCAAGCGGAAAGTAATAGCTGTTGCCTGCTACCTGGTAAACATCCTGCGAGGAGACAAAGCTTTGCCCGGAGCCCCGGTTGTACCAAAAATATCCTGCTTCAGTAGTACCATATTCGGGATAAAAGGCACCGCTCTCAGGATCAAAACTATAGCTATTGCCCGAAGCGGGTATAGGCGGCGTGCTTGTATTACCGATTTGAACAGCCTCATAAATACCGGCGGACGAAATACAAAATTCGCCCTTATTAAAAGCACCCGGAACAAGATCAGAATATTCACTAATTACTGATGAAAGATAATTTAGCGGGGGCGAAGACCCAGGCACCAGCGTATTGTTTGCCTGGTTAGAAAGATAATAAAGGTCGTTATTGCTTCTACCCCATCCGCACAGGTTGGTATAGTTAAAGAACGTAGTATCGGTAACCGATATGCTGAACCTGAAAACATCGGTGACTTTGGGATAGTACAGAGGACATGTTGTGTAAAGAGGGTCACATAAAATGTAAAACATTACCAGGTTATCAACCTGTTTACACACCACGTTAAGGCTCTGCATCAGCGTACTGGTAGCTACATCAGGTGTAAGCTGCACAGCAGTGCATTGGTTGCCATTATTGTAATTATGCAACAACTGTATAGTAAAAAACGGAATATATTTGCTACCGGCCATAATTAATTTCCCTGTGCGGTTACATTGATTTGTGTAATTAATCCAACCTGACCCATTGGATCATCTTCATAATATAGTGTTCTTAGTTTATAGACTACCGAAGGGTAATACTTTCCACCATTCGACATCCAGACATCATTCAGTTCCTGAAAAGTAAGTGTGTAGAGGTCGGCAGTTAATTGTGTAATGCGCTGGTCAAGAGGGCTGTTACCGGGCGTAAATACATTCCTGGTTTGAAAGAAACGAATTACGACCGAAATTGCTTTTAAAGACTCTAAATAATTACCGCCATCAACATTGCCCTGCGAATCCGTTACTCCGGCAAAAAGGCAGTAAAGATTAATGGGCACCGTCCAATTAATATTATAGATACCGCTACCGGTGCGTAAATATTGGTCAGGCGACTTGGCGATGCGGTCTTCCTCAACAAGAATCAGGCTAAGGGTTAATGGAGTGGTTACACTTAAACCTGCACCTGCGCCAAGCTGAGCAATATTTACCAAACTGCAAAACGGCGGAGTAATGCCATACCGCTGCTGTGCAAAATTGTTTAACTCGTTTTCAAGAAACTGTAGCGCAATATGAATCATGCGTCAAAACCCTCCCTCACTTTTGTTACATAAATAAAATTGTCAGCACCGGTATAATCAAATTCGTAATAACCACTATTCGTATTAAAGTACTGACCGGTCACTACGGCTGTAATGCATGGTTCAAATCCTTTATCAATTACTATTTCAGCGCACTCTACATCCGCACACGAAAAAATATCCCATTTACTTAATTCGTTATTACCATTTTTGCATAACCGGTCCAGCGTAGAACAAAAGGCAGTGGGAACAACGACAGGGCTAATAACTACTTGCCCCGGTGATGAAACCTCTGCGCTGAGTGAACTGTAAAAACCTTCAAAAATGTTCATCGGAATATGTCTTGACTACGGTGAGATTCATTTAAATTCTGAATCAAATGTCTGTTTAACTTAGTCTTAAAACAAGCGTAGTTTAACGGTATTTTGATAGGTATTTCTCCGCAAAACGAATGCGTAGTTTCCCGGTATTTTGATAAGTAATTTTCCGTGAACCGGATACGTAGTTTCCCGGTATTTTGATACGTAATTTTACGGTAAGCACTTCCCGGCATAAGAAATTTCTTCGGAAAACAGCCTAACAGCCACCTCATCCCATAAAAAGAATTACCCCACTGAGAAATATTACCAGGCCTATGAAGGCCGTTTTTGCGGAACCAATATCTATAAGCAACTTGCCGGTCCGGTATTGAGAATATTATTGTAAATGCATCGGAAAGCGAGACTCTTCCCTCAAGGCGGTCGGGAAGGTTACGCGAAGAAGGGTGGGTTCATCTGCAACCGTGCGAAAAGGCTATGCTGTAGAATACGATTCGAAGAATTAAATCTCATTTACAGTTAATCTGGCTGCCGTATTTTGTTGCACTTGCGGAGTCGAGCAATTTTAACTTATCAAAATCACGGCAGGCATCTTCCTGCTTGCCGGAATTCTGAAAATCAAATGCCCTTAACAGGTATGCATCACTGTAATTGCTATCCAGGGCAATGGCACTGTTGCAATCTTCAATGGCCTGCTTAAAATCTTTGAGCACGCCATAACAGGCAGCCCGCTTCATGAAATACTCCTTTCGCGCGGGGTTGCATTTTAAAGCCTGGGAATATGCCTGTTCACTTTCCCGGTATCGTTTCAATTCAAATAAGCACATAGCCTGCATACCGTAACAACTGTCGCACTCGGGTGAATGAGGTATTTCCTGGGTTATATACTTTAAAGCGTTCGTGGCATCACCATTTTCAAAATAGGTAGTGGCAATGTTATAATTAACCAATTTGTAGTTGTGATCCTGGCTGTACACCACGTAAAACTGCGTTAGCGCGCTGTCTGGTAACCCCAGTTTGAACAGGCAATTTGCCTTCAAATTAACATCATCAATATCCAGGGGCTTTAATCCGTTGGCATAGCTTATATCCTGCAAGGCTTTGGCATACTGCCCTGTTAAGTAGTAAACCATTGCGCGATCCAAATAAGCGTTCCTGTCGTTCGCGTTGTTTTTAATTACACTATCCCAGCAATCAAGCGCATCCTTATATTCTCTTTTTTCAGATAAGTAAACACAGCGGGTCCGGTGAGGAGAACAGCCACTTAGCAGGACAAAAAAGGCCAACAAAAAATGAATGAAACTTCTTCTCATTTCTTCCCTGGTATATTAAAACCGGCAATTACAGTAAATGAATCTGAAGGGGTTACTTTTACTAAAATTGCAAAACTCATATCAATCAGCCCCAATTTCTCCGCCTCCAAAAGCATTTGTGCATATCCCTTGTTTTTTGTCAAAAACACCTCCGTTGAATTAGTTTTTCAGGGTTGATAGAGCACCTCATCTATCTTGTAGGTGCCTTTTTCTTTGACAACTTTAAGACGTATAGTTTTTATCTTAGCGGGTGGAGTTTTAGTTTGAACATATGAAACCGTATAAATTCCATCGGTATCACTTTTGTTCACACTCAATGTTTCTGCCCATTCTGCCTGACAATATTGCGCGCCCAATATTAAATCCCAATCTATCTCTGGGTTATTTTGCTGCCTTTTCATTCTATCCGTGCAAGAAACTTGAAAGAGAGAATCAGCTACACTTTCAGCACTATCACCTGGCATTTTGCTTACTGTTAAAATGTAAGCAGTATAAAATTGTTTCAAAAAATGGGTTGCACCCGCCTCAGTGTGTCCTTTTTGCCAGTTGCAACTTAATAGCCAGCAAATTACGGCCACCAGCAGGATGCTAAAGCATGCTATAATTATCTTTCTCATTAAAAGATCAATCCGGCCGGTTATTATATTCAAAACACTTCAATTCATTCTTAGAAAAAATAAGATTAATATATAGCCCCGACATTGGGCCGGAAAAGGTTATTGTATCAATATCATTTAATTCAGGCGAATACAAACCGTAATAATTTTGAAATATCTTCTCCCTGGTGTCCCCTATGTGAATTTTGTCCTGCAACATGCCGGGTTGCCTGTCTTTTATCAGAGCATAAATTATACCCCATTTGTGAGAAACTTCTACGTAAGATTGCCCGTAAATAAATTTATCATAAACTAAGCGGCCATCCGTGGTATCCTTTATCCAATGGCCGTCATGAATATTTTCCAGGGCATTGTCAGCAAATAATGCTAATTTATTAATGCTATAATCGCTGTCCGTTACATCCATATGATTCGGGCTTATTGAGTTAATAATAAGTCTGTTGTTAAACACTGCACTAATGTCTTCTTGATTTAATTGAGATGTGTTTTGATTGGCTTGCTTCATTTGTTTGCTATGGCAGGAAATACAATTTGCAACGCAAAGACAAAGCAGAACTATTCTTAATTCTTTCATGATCAATGACTTAAGGAATTTATTTTTTGTAAAAAATTTGCCGGATCAACTAAAGTTTTTGAAATATTTGGATAATTCCCGTCCGCGCTTGATACATTATCAGAGTTCGTAGTGGATGTAAATAGTTCCCAGTGCAGGTGAGGCCCTGTACTGTGACCGGTATTACCCGATAAGCCAAGTCTATCACCTGCTTGCACAGTATTTCCAACTACAACAGAAATTGAGCTTAAATGTCCGTACAGAGAATATAGTGTTTTACCGGAATCTGTTCCGCTGCTAATTACGCCATGATTAATTAATACATAATTGCCATAATTGAGGGTGCTGTTGCTCTGGCTCGTGGTATTAGTGGTTACAACAGTACCCCTGGCAGATGCAGCAACCTGCGTCCCTGTGTTAACAGCGAAATCATATGCCCCATGGCGGGTTCCGTCATTCCTGTAAAATCCGGATGAAATGGTGGCTTGTCCGTTAAATGGATCTTTTAAAGGCCCCTGGTTATTGCCTTTATTTTGCTTGGCAGATTCAACTAATCCTTTAGACATCTCTTTTTGCTCCAGGTTGGGCTTTACAACCCTGGTATGGTCTGCAACGGCAAAGCGGGCGTTATTTTCTTCTAAGTGGCTGTGTAAAAGGCTTTGCGGGTCGTTGTGCGGTTTTTCATCTTTTGCAGGCGCCTCGGTATGCTTGTGTTCGGTGGTGGTTTCCTTTTTGGTTTCATCCACATGCAGGCCCGGTTTAATTTTAAGCTGGGTACCGGCGTCCATTTTAGGGGTATCGGCGCCGTTTAAATGCTTAATGGCCTCAACGGTGGTGTTAAATCTTTGGGCAATGCTGTAAAGCGTATCACCCTCCATAACAGTATATTTACCAGTGGCGGGGTCGTAATGGCCCCGGGCATGTTCCCGTTCGGGATAGGAGGCCGGTTCATTTTTGCCGGCAAAATTTTTGGAGCGGTCTTTGGCCGCGCCATTCAGGTTATTGGGGTTATAGTTTTGGTGCCCGCGCTGTAATCGTTCAAACATATGGGTATTATTTATTCAATACTTAAAAGTAAAATAATTTTGGCTGAACAAAAAGCAAAAATAATTTTGTGTTTAAATTCCGTATTTATACGCATCGCCGCACCATAATTATACGTATGCGGTTATTATTTTACCACGTTTGAGCGAAGCGGGACGCTTCGCTCAAAGCGGTCTCTAATCTGGTAAGCGCCTCCTATTTTGCGGCATATCTATATAAATACTGTAGCCTGGCGCTTCACTCATGGCGCAGGCTAAAAGCAGCGGGTATTATTTTTTTGTCATTATTATGACCCGCAGCCGCCGAACAAATTTTTACTGATCTTTCATCTGCAGATAAATTTACAATCCAGTTACGGCAGGAAGAGCACAACAGTAAAAGAAAAAATGTATAAAAAACAAAGATATATTTCAAAATCACTTCCGGTTATTTCGCCGGCCGGTTTTAATCAAAATTTATAGGCAGCTGTATCAATTTTAACATCATTTACCGCTTTGAACCTGCCATTTATTATTTTATAAACTTCGGGATCGCCGGGTTCCCCCTCGGTTTCTCCCTCGGCGGTGTACCTTCTAAAAATAACAACTGGCGCGCCGTCATCGCCTGGACATTCTATCCAGCATCGTTTATAAACCTGTCCAGGGCTTTGAAAAGTACTATTGTACAAGACATCAGGTTCAGCATCTTTTCTTATAGCGATAAGCATACTGTTGAATAAAGGTAACCCGCTTAGTTTTGTGCCATGGCTGTCATGAAAAGTGCTCGAAAACCGTCGTATCATACATAGATAAGTATCCTTGTATCTAAAATAAATTCCGGGGTTAAAGCTATCAGGCAAGGCAATATTTATATCATTTAAAAAACCGAAACTATTCTTACTTAGTAAACTATTACCGGTAAACACGGCAGCACTATCCTTGCCTGAATTATAATTTAGCCCATCAGTTTTAAAAGGATATTTGCCGGGGATGAAGTTTCGAATAAAGCGGTTTATCTCCGCCGTATCGGCAACATGCGGCTTATGCTCTTTTTTTTCATTATTTCCTTGTTTTGAATTGCAGGAACAGAGCAGGAAAGATGAAAAAAAATAAATGCATATAATTCTGTTTCGCATGGCAGGCTAATATTTGTATGGCATCACTGCCAAATGTAAATGATCCTTATAATCAGCGAACATCTTGATGTTACGGCCATTGTTTTTTAAATGCACAATGAACGCTAAAAAATCTTTAGAATTTAAAAGCTTGTAGGTTTCATTTTTCCCACCTATATCCGGGTTGTGAATTGCGGTACCATCTGGGAAAAAACCATTTTCGCATGGTAGTCCTATTTCATAATTGCCCGCAGGCAACTGAGCAAGAATATTTTTAACCATTACCATCGCCTCTGGCGCACTAAATGAATTTATATTAGGCCTGTTTATATCTATAGCCCTTCCCTGCTGCCCATGAAAGGTAGTACGTAATTCCCCTGCATCATATGCTTGACCAACGTAAGGTTTGGTCTGATATACCCCTGGGCTCGTCCACACCATAAAACTTCCAAGGCTAAATTTATGTTGAGAGGCCTTGTCTCCATAGGTTTTTATCAAACCCTTAATTATGGCAACTAATGTAGATTGTATAAGTACTTCCTGCTTCGTTGGGTCCGCATAATATCCCACAT
>PMXD01000318.1 GCA_003165895.1 Bacteroidota bacterium
TCTTTATATGTATTATTTAAATAATCCTGATATTTATTTACGCTAAAGGCCTGGTCAAGTGGTTTTGTCCTAAAAATGCTGAGCATTAATAATATTGCCCAAATAAATAGTGCAATTGGTATAATGGAGATGTATTGGGTTATCTTAAAAGTAGTATCAAAACTGCTTAAAAAGAAGGGTATGAAAAGAACTACAACGCCGATAATTGTTCCGGCATACGAGTGTTGCTGACGGTACGAATCCACCTGCTTCTCAATAATCTCCTTGGAATTAGAAGCAAGAAACTCCAGGTTCTTCAGGTCTTCCATGCCATTTTACTTCCCCTCCTTTTTGTGGCTCAAGGCATAATCCTTAACTAAAGCGTCTAAGGAATCATAGTAATCCGCTAATGCCTTCATATTTATTTCCGGGTGAGCTGAATTGGGAATGGTAACAGGCATTTCGTTTAAGTATTTCAATAATTCCGGAAACCTTTGCTTTATCACCATTGTAATTTTCAGAATACCTTCGTTCAGTTCACTTTCAGTTTTCATTGAGTGTTGGATTTTCTTCTGGTTTAAGGCAATGGTCAATAGTTACATATAGTTCATTGCCGGCAAAAGGTTTTGTGATATAACCATTGGACTTTTGACCTTCTTCTCCATGGTTTTAGTTTTATGTTTTTATCGGATCACACCTCATGGCNNACTCATGGCCTGACTCCAACTATCGAATACTTTCTCTCTAATTCTTCTTGCCTTTAAAGAAATTTTTAATGTTGACGCCCAGGGAATCCATACTATTGTCGAAATCCGTTTTGAATGTTTCGAATTTGTCTTTGCCTTCTTCCTTATAGTTCATTAACCTTGCTTTTAATTCATTGTTTTTTTCTTCAAGCCTGGTAACATCCTTGTCTAACTTGCCCTTTATTTTAGCGTCTTCTTTAGTTATTCTATTTTTGACAACTTGGATACTGTCTTCGTTTTGCCTGATTTTTTCATCAGGTGCCATTCTGAATTTTTCCCAATCCGCTTTCAAAGCATTTCCTGTATCAACCGCAACAGATGAGGATTGCGCCAGGGAATCCTTATACCCCTGCGATTCTTCGCCTTTATTCCCAGATGAGTTACATGCGCATAATATGAAGGAAGCGGTAAACGCTAAAACCGAAAGAGCAATCAATCTATTTTTGGCAGACATTTTATTGTGATTTAATTTGTAACTGAATTATTACGGGTCAAAAATGGAGCCATTAATCCGGAAGAGAATTACATAATTCTGCTAATAAGTTACATCATTCACACATNNCCATTCCCTTTACAGGGCCAACAGAAGGAATCATTAATTGTTCCGCTTCCATTACAAGCGGCACATTTTTGTAGGGGCTGGCCGCACCAATAACAGGATTTGCTGATTTTAGTAATAGCCATAGTAAATAGCAGTATTGGTTTGTGCTTTTTCTTCATAACGCTTAATATTAGTTAGGCAAAGTTGGTTACTTATCAGGTATAGCTATTACATAATTACAGATATAGTTTACATAATTCACACATCTCCAAAGAGCGGTGAGTAGAAAGGGAAAAGGCAAAATTCCTGTTCTTAATAAGAGACCTCTACCCTGGCTTTGAAAGCCTTTTCATCGTTTAAATGAGTTACCATATAGTCAGCCAGGTCGGCGCGCGAAATACTTGATAGGTTGCTTAAATGGTCGTTGATGGCGGTTCTGTATTTTCCGGTGCGCTTATTGTTTGTGAGCCGCGGGGCACGAATAATTGTCCAGTCCAAATCGGATTTACCAAGCACTTTTTCCATCAGCAACATGTCGGCATAAATATATTTGAATAACCTCTGTAGAATATTTTTTACAACAAACTTTGTTATAAAAGAACTGTTTGGGGGAACAGTTACTGCGCCCGCCGAAATGCAAATAATGCGCTTAATACCTGCTTTGTCCATGGCGGCGGCAATGTTGTTTACACCTTGCGAATAAACCGTGGTGGGCTCTTTTCCAGTGCTTCCCAAACACGAAATAACTGCATCTTTTCCTTTCACTGCATCTTCAAAAGTAGTTGGCCGGAGTACGTCACCTTTAATAATTTCCAGGTTCTTATTACTGAGTTTAAATGCATCGGGATTCCTGACAACAACGGTAACCTGGTAACCTGCTTCCAATGCTTGCCCAACAACAAGTTTACCGGTGTTACCTGATGCCCCGAATACAATTATTTTTTTCATCGTTGTTTTGTTGGGCGCAGTTGTTTCTGTTGTCATTGTGCTTTATTTTAAATTGTGTTGGATTTTTACAGTACAACAAAGGTGAGAAGCTACAGGCAGGCCCGTGTTACACAATTGTTGAAATTACTTACATAATTACCGCTTTTCAGGCTCGGCAGCCTGTTTAATATTTTGTTTCTCCGCTTTTGTTCAGTTGCTGCAATCGTTATTGCATCCCTGAGTTAAGTCACTGCATTACCTGAATCATGTCATGAGTTACATTATAACATAATCAAACCTTTGCAAAACTATAGGTTAATTCCTTCAGTTATGAAACTCTTCGTAAAAAATATGGCGGGCATTCGCTGCAAAAATGTAGTAAAATATGAGTTGGACAGCATAGGCGTGTACTATTGTTCGGTAGATTTGGGCCAGGTAGAATTGAAAGATGATATTACAGCCGGGCAACGCACTCAATTGATAGCAGCCTTATCAAAGCAGGGGCTTGAGCTGATGGATGATAAAAAAGCTATCGCGATTGAGAAAATCAAGAATGTTATTGTGGAAATGGTGCATTATGCGGATGAAATGCCTAAAACCAAAAACTCAGTTTACATCGCCGAAAAACTTAATCACGACTATACATATCTTTCGAACCTTTTCTCTGAGGTAACTGGCATAACCATTGAGCAATACATTATAGTACATAAAATTGAACGGGTAAAAGAGCTGCTTTTGTACGATGAGCTAAGCCTTACACAAATATCTTACAAGTTAGGCTACAGTAGTGCCGCACACCTTTCCAGCCAATTCAAAAAAATAACGGGTTTAACTCCGTCGTTCTTTAAAAACAGGAAGAATAAAAGATTCAACAAATTCGAAAATGTGTGAATCGTGTAAGTTATCAGCGGAATTGTATAATATTTCAATTTCCTAAACCCTCAAATTTGTGTATTGATTTTTTATACTAAAAAAGCTACCATGGAAAATTATCAGGACAGCCAGTTTAACCGGGGGAGATGCATATATCAATCAAAACGCAAACCGGTATTAACGGAAGACGAAAGTGAAACTTATCCGGAAAACATTATCGCAGAAAAGGAGCGGCAGAACATTCCTATACACAATGCTGAAGGAGATAATGAAGAAGCAGCGAAGAAAGAGACAGCCCAAAATAAAACCCATGGCAATGATTAATCCATCTTTTATTACCTGGACACCTGAATTAGAAGCCTATTGTGAAGGATTTCAATATTTCAGGCGTTTATATCTGCTTCTGAAAAATAAAGGTATGGACTGCTTTGATACGAAAGGTTACATGGAAGATGTTTGGGGCGGAGATGTTATTAAAACTGTAATGGATTATTACCTGGAACGGGAATGGTACGACCGGTGCACGGTTCTAGGGGATTTGCAGGTTAAGTTTTTTGCTAAATACCGATAAATACATGCAGAAAAGAAAAGTGATTATTGTGGGAGGGGGACTAACCGGTTTATCGGCCGCCTATGAGCTATCCAGATCAGAGGGTTTTGAAATTCGCTTGATAGAAAAGAATGCCCGCCTTGGCGGAAGGGTGTCCATTTGTTGTATTAATGGACATCCAGTGGACACGGGTGGGTTTCTGATATATCCCTGGTATAGGCGTTACAGGAAGCTCATCGAAGTACTGGGACTTAGCCCGGAACTGGTAAAAATTCCACCGGTAGGTGATTACTATGATGCTGAGCAAAACTCACAAGATAAATACTATGAAGGGTTCAAACTTTCGTTTAAGGACATCGTAGAAATATTTATAGACGTTTTTCCTGATGAGTTAATTGATACCGATCCTACCGCACCCAAACTTGACGCCTACAAGTACCTGACTATACAAGATTACTTAAAGAGCCTGGGTATAAATAAGAAGAAGGTAAACTTTTATTTAAGTGTGTTTGATACTTATCTGCAGGGATATTGTTACGGCCCGGTTACGCAACATAAAATGGCGTTTATGGCAGCTACTATTTTTCAAAACATTTTGCATGGTGATGTTCATTCTGCATCATACCTGCGCAATGGCAGCAAGATTTTTATTGATGCCTTGCAGGCAGAACTGGAAAGAAAAGGGGTTCAGTTCCAATTTAACTGTAGCCTTGAATCAGTTAACGACCAGCAATTGGTAACAAACCTAGGAACAATGACCGCTGATGGTTTTATTTTTTGCCACACTCCGGCTGAGGTTTCCTATTCAAAGTTTATTACCGTCACAATTTCCTATAGCGGAACGGCACAGATAGATGGCAATTCCGGTTGGGGCTCCTGTTTTTACAAAGAAGATCCCAGGCAAGACTACTCCATACTTTCCATTGTAAACCTCGAAAAACTTTACACCGGAAAAACGGCAGGGCATCTTAACTTAAATATCAAGGTGAAGCAGCCAGGGCTGGTGCTGGTAAGCGACGCTGATTTACTTTCCATTATCCGGACTGAATTACAAAGGCACTTTAAAGACATTTCGGTTTTGGCGCTGGTGAACAGGGTAAACTGGGAAAAGGCTATGCCCATTGCCAACGAAGATTATGTGGAAATGAAAAGAGCGGAACAAGGGCACAACCATTTTTATTATGCCGGCGACTTTATGGGATGCCCTTCTATGGAAACCGCGCTGATGAGNNGCTAAGGGGTAGTCAATCTATTTTTTCGCATTTCGTTCGGGTCAGCGGGCGTATCTCATTCAAAGCGAATACCAATTCAAAAAAAGCCCCAGCCCCTAATTGGAGAATGAAAATGGAGAAAACTTCAAGTAAAACGCTTACAATAGAATGTGTGAATTATGCAAATTAATCTTCTAATAATGTAAGGACTTATCCACCGACCTGTTATACTTTAGCTTAATAATTTTCTTAGTAATGAAACAAACTTATAAGATTACCGGAATGAAATGTTCAGGTTGTGCTGAAACGACTCAAAAGCTTCTTTCATCTGTTAAAGGAGTGACAGAGGTAAAGGTCAACCTTCAAAACCAAAGCGCCGAAATCAACATGCAACAACCTATATCCAATTCAACTTTTGAAAAGGCATTGGATGGAACAAGTTATGTTATATCGGAAGGCTGAAAATATTAAACAATCCGGAGCATCAACACAATGATAGCAAGGAAGCGTCCCATGACCATGCGATGAAACCTTCCCTGGGAATGACTGGCCATGATCATCACAAAATGATGATTGCTGAAATTAAAAGAAGATTTTTTGTCGTGCCTGGACTTACAGTGTCAATCATTCTTATATCGCCAATGTTCCAGAATTTAGTGAAAGTTCATTGGCAGTTTACCGGAAGCAACTATATACTGCTTGTACTTTCAACAATTGTTTTTATTTATGGCGGTTATCCTTTTCTGAAAGGCTTCATATCAGAAATAAAGTCGAAAAGCCCCGCAATTTTTTCACCTGATTTTATGAGCACTAAATCGCATGGTTTAAGTGAGTCAGTTTTATATCCTTTGTTTCATCAGTTATCAGGTGAGCTACCGAAGGCATTAACTGAATCAGCAGTTCCAATTTCCGCGAGGCACCGGCTATGGATTTCATTTCTATCTATTGACCCAGCAACATGATGAGGATAAGCGCAGCTAATTCCCAGAAAAAATCCATGCCCTTAATGTAATTGCCCTTCCATTGGCAGCCGGCTAACCGGGGTTACAAGATATCTAATGTGCAAACCTGGAAACTGAACCTCATTATTTATAATCCACCAACTTCCAAACCGGGTAGATTGCCTGATAGCCTCTAAAATATTATTAACTTTAATTCGCTCCGATCCTTTGATTCGAGCAAAATCTTCGATAAATTCATTCTTTTCGCTAATTAGTTTTATTAAAGTCGTAATAATTTTTTTATAATGAAAAATATGGAGATTGAAAGAAAATTTTTAATTCAAAAACTCCCCAAAGGATTAGATGTAATTAAATCTTTTGAAATAAAGCAGGGGTATATTACAAATATATTGGATAGTGTTGAAGTCCGCATTAGAGAACAAGGTATGGTGTATTACATTACAATTAAACAAGGAAGTGGGATGATACGCCGCGAAAATGAAGTTGAAATCACTGCCGGGCAATTCACTTTGCTTTGGAAAATAACCAGCCAGAAAAGGATAGTAAAAACACGAAAATTAATTAAACTCAATAGTACAACAGCTGAAATTGATATTTACAAAGGCCAGAATCGCGGCCTAATCGTAGCCGAAGTGGAATTCAAAACTGTTAGTCAGGCAAAGAAATTTATTGCTCCTGAATGGNNTTCCTGGCAAAGTAGTTAGAAGAAAAATGACCTTTTGATTTTTAAGTTTTGGGCGCTATGCCGCCTGGCAAAACGCTGAAATAGGTTTCCACCGTTATACCTAATAGATGCGGATTTCATGGGTATCCGAACAGGTATCGTAAAAAGTGAAATCTG
>PMXD01000096.1:0-3202 GCA_003165895.1 Bacteroidota bacterium
GGGTATTTGAATGTAATCCAGTTTTAAAGTGCGTTGCACATTTACTGTTTGGCTAATGCTGCCAAAAGTTCCCTGTGGTATAGTAGCGGGGCCTTCAAAGTTATCGTTGTAATTCTGGCCGGTTACGTTATATTGAACCTCTGCCTGTATGCCCCAGTGTTTGGTTATTTTGTAGCCCAGGCAAACTCCGCCGTTGCCACCCCAGGTAAGTTTATAGGCCATTTCAGACGCCCTTACTTCGGCATTTGCAAAAGGAGCAAGTGTGCCATAGTTGTTTTGTTTCAATATCCAGGTAGAGTTGAAAGTACCTGAAATCCCGAGGTCGAAACCTGCTTCGTTTTGGGCTGATGAATTAAGGGAAATACAGGATATCACCAAAAAAGCACAAGCTGTTTTCCTGCAATTGAACAGCCCGCCCCTTCCGTCCCCTAAANNCTTTAGGGGACGGAAGGGGCTAAGTGCATTTGCAAGATGGGCAATTGCAGCAGCGATACCGGGCAATATGATTTGGATTCTCCCACCAATAAGTAAAATGGTCTTCTTCATATTTTAGCTTTTCTTTGGCATGTGCTAAGTTAACTGCAATGAACGAATTTTTACGTTTCAAATACTTTTTAAACTACCAGTGGCGGGCTAAAACAAAATATTACCTGCATTCGCCCTTTGTTTACCAATTCTATTTAAATGTTTTAGAGGGAGGTGATGATGAGCAGCTTCTGCAAATTCACCATTTAAGAAAAGAACTGCACAGCGATAATACCCTGGTTAAAATAACAGACCTGGGGACCGGCCATGATACTTCAAAAACAATTTCGGCTATAGAAAGTAAAGTTGCAGTGCGCAAAAAATACGGACGGCTGTTATACCGCCTGGTAAAATATTTTAAGCCCCATCAAATACTTGAATTAGGCACCTCTATTGGCCTGAGTTCCAGTTATATGGCAATGGCTAATGAACATGCCAATATAACCAGCATGGAAGGGGCAGGAAGCTTCATTGAAATTGCAAAAAAGAATTATGTTACCCTGGGCATCGGTAACGTAACCAACCTGGAAGGGAACTTTGATGTTCTTCTTCCTGAGTTTCTGAAAAATCAAACTGCTTTAGGCCTTGTTTTTTTTGATGGCAACCATAAAAAAGAAGCCACCCTCCGGTATTTTAAATTATGCCTTGAAAAAGCCAACGCCGAAACCATCTTTGTTTTTGATGATATTTACTGGAGTAAGGAAATGAACGAGGCCTGGACGGAAATTAAAGGCAATCAACAAATAACACTTGCGCTGGATGTATTTCAATTTGGCATTTGCTTTTTCAGAAAAGAGAAACTGGCGAAGGAGGGGTTTGTGCTGAGATATTAATTTGATAATTCGGCAATTCGATAATTTGATAATGGTCGTCTGGTGCTACTTTGACGATAAAATTTAAGTAGTGCGGCGATGCTGTATTTTTTCAATTGCCGAATTACCAAATTGCCGAATTGTCGAATTGGTTAATTACTCAAACAGATTTTTCAACCATTCAAAAATATTGATGTTGAAGAGGAAGTATGGAAGGAAGATGATAGTGGCCCAAAACAACATGGATATCATCATACTGAACATTACTTTCTTTTTATCGCCGGTTAAGGCCAGGGCGAAAAGAACACCCACCGGTATAGATAAAATGATGGGCGTAAAAGCTGCAATGCCGCCCAAGCCAAACTTTTGCTTAACCCTTACCAGGAAACGATTTGAGCGGCTAAACTTCCGCCCAAACTGATTGGGGAATTTTTTAATACAATAAGCCTGAATAAAATCGCCGAGGTAAGTGAACAAAACAATACCTATGGTACCTCCTATAATATTGGCCAGCGAGCCTGCCAGGCCCAGGTTATAGAAGACGGCAGTCAAGGAGCCCATCGAGAATTTAAAGGTTGACCTCAGCAATACCAGTAAGGAAGAAAACCAATTATGCATTTTTCATCTCCGCGTTCAAACAGTCGGATATAAATATAACGCTTTAAAACGACAAAAGATTCAAAACCACGGGGGCACTTCTCTTTTGAAATGTCCGTTTAACTGAACCTTGTTTTTCACCCTTTCGGTTTCTTCCAGGCTTGGAATCAGTTTCAATAAATGCTGTATAAGGAACCACTGGCGGGCCTTTTCGGAGGTAGCAACTAACAGCCTGTACTGGTCATCGGGGCCCAGGGCAACATAGTGCGCAAGATCGAACGAAAGAGGGTTCTCAAATTTCTCAAAAATGTTAAAGCCAGTGCCTAAAATTTTATGTAGTTTTTCTACCAAATCTACCAGCGTAGGGTTCAGTTTTTCGGTATCCAAAGGCAGGTGTTCAACCTCGTAAACAATAGCCGCCGGATACAGCTTACCGGGCACCTCGCGCAGCACCTCCATAATGCGGAAAACCCGCAGCCCTTTGGTTTTAATATCCATCTCGCCATCCGGATATATTTTTGAAATCTCCAACAGCTCCATTTCGGTGCCGTACTCGTTCAAACTATCCTTAAAAACCGAGGGAATGCCAAAACTCCTGCTTTGTTCTTTACATTCCAGGATGAGTTGTTTATAGCGGGGTTCAAACACGTGCAGGTTCAACAACTGGCCGGGGAAGGCGATGCTGGTAAGCGGGAATATGGGAAGAAACTTGGTCATGCTATACTGTATTAATAACGCGCCGGCTTAAAATTTAGTTTTGTATCATCGCCGCCTTTACTGCTCCAAATTTTAAAATAATAATTGACAAAACATTGCCTGCAGTTTATATTACGGGTGTATAACTGACAAAATGAAACACATGTTTTTTGTGGCGCTATTGCTTTTAAGCGTGGGTAAGTTGTTAGCAGGTTTCGATATTTCGATTTGTGACAGTATAGACAGCAAGGGTTTCTGCAAAGGGAAAAGCGATATTTTTCACTATACCGGCGATAGAATGAAACTACAGGTGCTGGTGCATAATAAAGAGATGTTAGGCACCTCAAAAATCAGGTACAAGCTTTATTTGATGAAGAACGACCGGGAAGGTGAGATTTCGGCGGAGCTATCGAGCGATACTAAGCCTGAATGGTTTGCTATAGTTAAAAAGCTTTATTTTTTTAAGCCGGGATATTACCGGCTTGATGTATTTAAAGCCGACAATACTGAAATAGGCAGCGTTTTTTTTACGCTTAGCGACAGGTAAATACAAACTCACCCTGTCCTTCGGA
>PMXD01000096.1:3253-5472 GCA_003165895.1 Bacteroidota bacterium
GACCTGGGCCATTACGAGCGTTTTTTGAATATCCCTACCTCGCAGGCCAACAACGTTACTACAGGCAGGGTTTACCAAACTGTAATAAACAAAG
The DNA here is from genome assembly GCA_003165895.1 of Bacteroidota bacterium. Classification (GTDB taxonomy): domain Bacteria; phylum Bacteroidota; class Bacteroidia; order Chitinophagales; family LD1; genus Bog-950. The sequence continues at coordinate 3,348 of PMXD01000096.1, forward strand.
AACGCGAAGGCGCTTTTTTGGGAAAAACCGTGCAGGTAATCCCTCACATTACTGATGAAATTAAGCGCAGGATGCTGCTTTTGGGCCAAACCGGTGAATATGATATTGTAATTACCGAAATTGGCGGCACTGTAGGTGATATTGAGGCGCTGCCTTATATTGAAACCCTGCGTCAGATACGTTGGGAACTGGAGGAACACGACACCCTGGTTTGCCACTTAACCCTTATCCCCTACTTAAAATCGGCCAAGGAACTTAAAACCAAACCAACGCAACACTCAGTAAAGGAACTTCAAACTATTGGGGTTAGGCCCGATATATTGGTTTGCCGTACCGAATTGGCTTTAACGGATGAGATGCGCAAGAAACTAGCGCTGTTTTGCAACGTTGACCGCGATTCAGTAATTCAGTGCCTGGATGTTGACACTATTTACTCGGTTCCGCTGGATATGGAAGGCGAGCATCTGGATTTGACTGTATTGAAGAAGTTGCAACTTTCGGCAGATAAGCCAATTGACATGTCTAAGTGGAAGAACTTTGTCAATAACCTGCGCAACCCAAAAGACGAAGTTCACATTGGCCTGGTTGGGAAGTATATTGAGTTGCAGGATGCCTATAAATCTATTCACGAGTCATTTATTCATGCCGGGGTTGCCAATTTCTGTAAAGTGCATGTTGAAGCTATCCATTCGGAATATATTGATGAGCATAATGTAGCGGCCAAATTGGGGCATTTACACGGCATTTTGGTTGCGCCGGGGTTCGGGGCCAGGGGTATTGAGGGCAAAATTGAAGCTATTAAATACGTTCGCGAAAATAACATCCCGTTTTTTGGCATTTGCCTGGGCATGCAATGTGCGGTAATTGAATTTGGAAGGAATGTACTAGGTATGAAAGGTGCTCACTCCACCGAGATGAATCCGGATACGGGTTACCCGGTAATTGACATGATGGAGAGCCAAAAGAAAATCAAAAACAAAGGCGGCACCATGCGTTTAGGGGCTTACCGCTGCGATTTGCAAACTGATTCGGTGGCTTTTGGCCTTTACGGAAAAGAGCATATATCTGAGCGCCACCGCCACCGTTTTGAGTTTAACAACACTTACCTGCAACAGTTTGAAAAAGCCGGCATGATTGCCGTGGGTAAAAATCCGGATAATAACCTGGTTGAGATTATGGAGATACCTGCCCACCCGTATTTTGTGGGGGTTCAGTTCCATCCCGAATTAAAATCAACGGTAGATAATCCGCATCCTTTGTTTGTGGGCCTTGTAGAGGCCGCATTGGAATATAAAAACGGTGTAAAAAAAACTGCTGAGGTAAAAAAAGCGGTTGAGGTTTAGTGTAGACTTTTACATTCAGCCTTTTGCCTCATCCCTTTGTCTNNGCAAAATGGAGAAGGGAAAACCGCCTTGCAAGGTTTCTGCTCTACCTCAGTTTAAAGCTTAATTCTTAAAAAAAACGATTAAGCAGTAGTAATTCCTCATTTTTTTATAACTTAGATAAACTTTAGCCCTTAGTAATAAGGGATTAAATAAGCATCCCCCTTATTTAATTACGGTTGGTTTAAATCCTGTTGTATGCTATTACAATATCCCAAACTGAGCAATTCTGCCGATGTAGCGCGCTATGAGGATTACAGAAAATCGCACCAGGATTTTATGAAGGTATATAAATTGCTTTACGGGGAGGTAAGCAGTTTTTCGTTAATACCTGAAAGGTTTATACAGCAGGCGGAGCCGGTTATAGATGCGTATTTAGCCAGGCAAAGCAATCGGGATGTAGAACAAAGAATAGCCTTGCAGGCCATAACTGATTTTATCAGCAATTTTTACACGTTTATGGATGAGGCTACTGAAATGTTTACCGAGCACCAGGCGCTTGCGGGGCACACCATGAAGTATCTTGAAAAAGTATCTTTTTTAAACCGTAAGAACCAGGACCGGTGTATACGCGAATGTGAGGGTGATTACCTGCAAATGATGCCTGAATTGAATGACCTGAAGGAAATACTTTACATGGTGCGCGATAAGTTAGATACAACCAGCAGGAACCTGAACAGGCTGAAGCCGGTTTGGGAAAGAATAAAGGATAAGATTTCGCAGCCCCTCTAAATCTCCCCGAA
>PMXD01000045.1 GCA_003165895.1 Bacteroidota bacterium
TTGTATACGTATTTACAAATTTCCCCAAGCCATTGATACAGGATGAGCAGGTGATATTTAAAGCAGGCGATTCGCTTGTGCTAAGTGCACAGGTAAATACATTCCAGACGCCGGGTAATACATCGTTCATATATTCAACCAGTGCTAATCTCAGTAATCCTGTAACCACAACTTCCGTAATAACAGATAACAACAACCCTCAAACCATTACGGCAGATATTTCTTCACTGCTGTCATTGCCGGGCACTTATTATTTTACCTGCAATTTAAGTAACCAGGATAGTACATACTATGGCGATACCTTAGCTTTTATTGTGCCCGGAAACCTGCCGCAATTAACCACTTTACATGGTACAAACGTTACACCTAATTCAATAACTTTACGAGGGCAGGTAAGTAGTTTGTTGCACCCTGCTGATTTATACTTTGAATATCAAAGCCAGTTAGATACGAGCCTTATTACCGTACAGGCAACGCCTGCTTTTGTTTATGATACCCTCTATCATGCGGTTTTGGCAAATATTGCAGGCCTTTTGCCTTANNGTTATGTACAGTAGTTATGTGCAGTTTACCACCACCCCGGGGTCGACGGTTGTAGCAACGCTTCCTGCTAATGGCATAACCAGTACCACTGCCACCTTACAGGGGCAAATAGGTTATCTGCCTTTCAGCGCCAGTATAAAATTTCAATATTTCCTGTTTGATTCCTCGAATGTTCAAACCGTAACTGCAACGCCGTCTACTATCAGCGATACAGGTTTCTATTTTGTGAGTGCACAACTTACCGGCCTGGTGCCCAACTCATACTATGCGTACAGGGTTGAAGCAACCGATATTTTACATACGCTATATGGTGCATACAACTACTTTTATAATGGTGCAGCCGAAATTATTACAGCTGATTCAGCAACTAATATAACCTATAACACAGCTACGCTGAACGGGCATGTAGATAATATTGAGTTTCCGGCAAATTTGTACTTTAATTATTCCTCTCCTTATGCCTCCGGGGGAAGTGCAGTCCCTCTTCCTGCAACTATATCTGACACGCAATTCCATTCGGTTTTGGTTGACCTCAGTGGCCTTCAACCTTTTACCCAGTATAATTATACTTTGTCGGCCCAGGAGTTGCCCCTGCAACTGCAATCAAACAATTCTGCAACTTTTTATACCGGTCCGGGATACCACAATTCTTTAGTATTAAATACCCGGCCGGCTACTTATGTAACATCGTTTAATGCCACGCTCAACGGTTTTGAATCCAATTTACCCGATACTGCACAGGTGTTTTTTGATTATTGGCAAAGCGGTGGTACCATATCAACAATACCTGCCACACCTGACTCAATAACAAACTCTTTGGGCCATCAGTTTTCGGCACCTATTACAGGGTTAAATGCAAATACCCTTTATTTGTACCGTATAAAAATTGCTGGGACTTTTGGCACTATTTATGGCGATTCGCTGAGTTTTTATAATGGGGCTAACACCATTCCTAATTTTGATTTTGAAAACTGGACAACTACTACTGCGGAGGAACCTGATGAATGGATTAACTTATTTGGCCCTGTGCAAAAAGTTTCGCCCGGAGCTAATGGCAGTAGCTATGCAGTAAAAATTCAAAGCTCGGCTGAAGGCAATAATGTGCTGTTGAGCAATGCCGCTCCGGCAGGCGGAAATGGAGGAGTAAACCCGGGCAATGGCATAATTTCAATTACCGGAGGTTTTGCATACGCGGGCCGCCCGGATACGTTAAGCGGCATGTTTCAGTATGACATTCTTACCGGCGATACCGCTTATGTATGTATTGAATTTAAAAGTGCGGGCCAGGTGCTTACACAACAGTTTATGCCGGTTTATGGAAGCAGCCAGGGATTTCAAAGGTTAACTTTTCCAATCCACTATAACTCTGCTGCAATACCTGATACTCTGATACTGGCGTTTTTATCCTCCAATATTTTTGCCAATTTTCCGGTTTATGGAAGTACTATGACCGTTGATAATCTTACTTTCGGGTCAGCTTATCCCCCTATACCCAATGGCGATTTTGAAAACTGGAGTTCAGTTACTTTTCAAAAACTAGACGGTTGGGCATATCAGGATATGTATAATTTTGGATATTATACCAATTCAGACTCTACCTGCTTATACCAGGATACCGGTGCATGGCACGGACATTATGCCATTCAGCTGAGTACCCTCCAGGTTGATGGTACATTGCTGGACGGTACGGGGGACATAAGTACCCAACCCTATCCAAACCACGGCACTGCCCCTGATTTTCCGCTTAACCACAGGCCTGTAATGTTAACCGGGTATTATCAGTTTTTCCCTCAAAATTCAGATACACTGGATATTGATTTTTTCTTGTATAAAAATGGTAATGCGATAGGCGCCGGATCGTTTGTAACCAATCAACTGGTTTCGCATTATACCTTTTTCTCGGCCTTATGTAATTATTACAGCAGCAATTATATTGTGCCAGACAGTGCAAGTATTGAAATGAGGACCCAGTCAGGTGTTGCCATGGGACTTTCAAGGGCTGTTATTGATTACCTGGCTTTTGACGG
>PMXD01000150.1 GCA_003165895.1 Bacteroidota bacterium
GGTATTTAGTTTCAGCCTATTTTAACCATGCTTAGCTTGACGCACATGCCCGAAACGGGAGAACCGCTACCCGGAAATACAAAATACAACCACGCTGCAAAATTGTTCTTTTTGCAGAAAAACGAGCCGGGTCGAAAAAGTGATGATTCGGGTAGTTGCTTTTGTTTTCCGTATATCCCGCTCTAACTGACAGCAGAGGAAACCTGTTTCAGGACGATACACCTTTCGCAGGCTGAAAAAATATACACCGGGGCAACCCTTTAGCAACCGAAATCGTTTATAAGGCATTGTTCAACAGGTTTTAGCCTATAAAATTCCCCGCTATGAAAAAACTAAACATCATCCTTATTCTTATTGCGCTTTTCCCGGTTCATGGCTTTGCGCAAACGCTTCCATTTTCAACAGTTGGGCAGGTGTATAATTTTGCCGCGGGTGATACTTTTGAAACCGGTTGTAGTTATAATCCAGGTGATTCAAATGGGTTAAGCATGGACGTTGTTTTACAAAGACAGGATAGCGGAGATTCAATTATTTATAAAATTTTACAAAATAGCTTTCTTAGTTATCTATATCAAGGCCAAAACCTGAGCAATTCGGATTCTGTTACCTTTATTCAAATATATAGCCACATTGATTCATCCATTTTCTGGTATCACACGCACCGGCTGGGCTGCGACACTACTTGTAATTGCTATACTGATACGGCTTACAGAGATACCGCTTTATATAACTGGAAAGTAAACGAGCATGACCAGGGTTGCCGTTTTGCTACCTGGGCAGATACTTTATGGGCCGATGGGTTGGGAGAAATAAGAAGTAATACCGGCGCTGAACCCATTATTTTACCCCATACCTATTGCAATCTTATTTATTATCATAAAGCCAATGGCGATATTTGGGGCACGCCTGTCTATTTTAATTTGATTACCGGAATAAAAGAGCTAACCGATAATGAAATTTTCGTACAAATTTTCCCCAACCCCGCCACCAACATCCTAAACATTAAGGTGGAAGGCGCACAACCCGAAACAATTGCCATTTACAATTTAACCGGGCAAAAAATAATTGAATGCAATTTCACCCCAACCCTCAATACCGCCCCCCTAAGCGCCGGTGTATATTTTATTGAGGTGAAACTACAAGGCGAAGCAGCGAGGAGGAAGTTTGTAAAGATTTCCTAGAAAAAGTTTCCCGGTTTTGTAGTTTTACCCTGATCCCAAAATTTAATTTACTGTACTATCGAATTAAGTAATTGATAATCTGTGTAAAAGTTCGATAAGTCGCGATGTAAGGTTACCTGAACGAAATCCTGCTTAATTTTTGCCCGGTTTCGCTTTTTATTTTCTCTTGAAACCTTTTCCAGGAGTTCTTCAATATCCCGGTAGCTCAAACTAAATCTAAAGTTAAAATAAACTACCTGAAGAATGACGACTTTGGGGAAACAACGGCCCTTAAACATTTGTATTATTTTCGGAGAAGCTAAGAATTAACCGTGGATGCGACAGAGCTATATTCTTTATTGAAAAGCAAACGGAACGTGTGGCGGTAATAAATTGGCATATTTTACCATTAGCAATTCTACGGGATGAGTCCGGGATTTTTGAATATTTTTGATGAAGAGAAAATGTCACTGGTCGAAAAAAAACATCCAACTCCCGCAACTTTAAAGTAGTTTTCGAAAAAATGTTTGCGAATGGGCTGTTCAACAATTTTATAAGCTCAATTAACCTTCACTGCAGAAAATAGTAAATTAAAATGGCGGCTAAATGGCAGGGGCAATCAAGAGGTACATTATCAGGATATAAAATATTTATCTTTTTTATCGAATATGTGGGGCTGAGTGGCACTTATTTTCTACTGTTTTGGGTTGCCCTATATTTTATGTTTTTTGCGGGGAAAGCCCGTGATGAAATATTCCGGTTTTATAACAACCGGCTTGGTTACAACAAGTTAAAATCACTATTACTTACTTACAAAAATTTCTTTGTTTTAGGACAAACCATCATTGATAAAGTTGCCATATTTTCAGGCACTAAAATTGAATTCAGCTACTTATTTGAAGGGGAAAACCATCTCAGAGAGATTATTGCAGGAGGCAAAGGTGGTATTATTATCAGTGCGCATGTTGGAAATTTTGAAATGGCAGGTCACTTTTTAAAAAGATTAAATGCTAAAATAAACCTTGTAACCACTAACTCAGAGCACTCAAAAATAAAAGATTATCTTGATTCAATAATGACCAATCAAAGCAACAACTTTATTTTTGTTGCAGAAGACATGTCACATATTTTTGCCATCAGGAATGCGCTTGTGAATNNGTTTTTAGACAAATCAAAAGCCATTCCAACCATGTTTTTTGGAGAAACGGCATATGTGCCTGCCGGTCCGTTTCATTTAGCTACGCGCTTTAAAATTCCGTATTCATTTGTGTTTGTTATGAAAGAAGGTAACCGTAATTACCATTTTTATGCTACGCCGGGTAAGATCAATATCGGTACCCTTGAAGATATGGCCGGTGAGTTTTCAAAAGAGTTAGAAAAGGTGGTCCGAAAATATCCTGAACAATGGTTTAACTATTTTGATTTCTGGGCAGAATGACTAAGGATAATATATTATTGATATCCGCTAATCAATTTGATAAGCCCTACCCGGTTTATCCTATTGGGTTATCTTATATTGCTACCTACCTGAAGGAAAGATTACCGGGTTATAATGTTGAAATATATGACATGTACACTGATGGTTTTGAAAACTTGCAATTTATTATCAAAGAGCTTCAGCCAAAATATCTGGGAATTTCATTGCGGAATGTTGATGATGCGGATTCGCTCCATGGCGGAAGTTTTGTGAAAAATTATATTTCGGTTATTGAAATAATTCGATCGGTAAGTAATGCTAAAGTGATTATCGGCGGTGCAGGTTTTTCTATTTTCCCTGAAAAATTATTTACACTTCTGAGGCCAGATTTTGGTATTTATGGTGAAGGGGAAAAAAGTTTTTATGAATTAATTCAATGCCTGGATACCGGTTCTGATTGCCGGTCAATTGAGGGTTTGGTTTTCGATAGTGCGGGTAAACTGTCAATCAATGCAAGGATGAATTATTGCTGTGATTTAGATCTTAGCTTTGACGATAAACTAACTGATTTTTATTGGCAAAACAGTGGTATGATTGGTGTGCAAACCAAAAGAGGGTGTCCTTATACATGCATATATTGTTCTTATCCGGGTATACAGGGAAAAAGGATCAGGACCCTTAACACAGATAAGATTTTGGAGACATTAACTCATCTGTACTATACCAGGGGAATTGACTACGTATTTTTTACTGATTCGGTTTTTAATATTGCGAACGACTACAATATTGAATTAGCTGAGAAGATTATCCGAAGCGGAATAAAAATCCGCTGGGGCGCTTATTTTACATTTAAAGATCTGGATGAAGCACTGCTTAAAAAGCTTAAACAAGCCGGGTTAACGCATATTGAATTTGGAACTGAATCTTTATCCGACGTTACATTAAAGAACTACGGTAAAAGCTTTTCTGTGAAGGAGGTGGTGGAGAAAAGTGAAATGTGTACCAAAATAGGAATCAATTTTGTTCACTTCATAATTCTTGCGGGTTACGGAGAAACAGATGCCACTGTTAACGAAACTTTTGAGAATTCAAAAAAAATCGGGCCAACTGCGTTTTTCCCTTTTGTTGGGATGAGAATATATCCCGGAACCAAATTGCACGATCTGGCAATAAAGGACGGGGTAGTCAGTGAAAAGGATGATTTGATAGTACCCAAGTATTATATCTCAAAAGATGTGGAGTTATCAAGCTTAAAAACGAGGGCTGAAGCATCGGGGAGAAGATGGTTTTTTCCCGATCAGGATTTTTCAGAGAATATTAAAAAACTGCGCAGCAAGAATAAAAAAGGCCCTTTGTGGGAATATTCTTTAAGGTGAATAATTAAGTATGGAATTTAGTCTTTTGGCTAATAGAAACGCCATGCATGTATTTATTTTGACGGGCGTTGCTGAAATTCGGTTGCGAAGTTGCAGAGGGGTAGGGTTAGGAACCTTGTCCGGGAACCCCCGCCAGTATTAAGTTTACGCATGTTTAGATCGGCTTTTGGGAGGGGGTAAAATGCCCATCTAAGCCAGGGTGATTCCCGATAGAGAGAAGTTTGACTTCTCCTTTAAACAATTCTCAAAACCCTTGCAGTTACAAATAATGCCAGCAGGCAGGTTAGTTCTACCAACAGAAATAAAGCCATCCCCGACCGGTTACGCTCTTTTATTATCCTTACCAGGTAGGGGCGCTGCAAAGGGGTATTCCATTTTTTATAATAGCTTAAAAAAACGGGCTTGCCGGTTATTACCCAAAGTTTTTGCATTAATTCCACACCGATTTTATGATACTTTTTGTCGGCCCTTTTATGCAAGCCATCATAATAGCTCCAGCCATCTCCAACATCATAATTTGCTAATGTATTGACCACTGCTTCAGTACCCTTTTGAACAATAAAAGCGGCAGAGTCTTCCTTTGTTACCAACCAAAACCTGCGGACACCTAAAAACGCATACACATGTCCGTTAAGTACCCTTGGCGTATTTAACCCTTTGTCGGCATATTCTTCATACCACCAGCCGTTGGTATCTATGTAAGTGAAGCCACCGTTTTGGATGGGTTGAAAAAAGCCCCGCAGCAGCAATCTTGCCAGGTTTAAATAATGAACATCACCCGATATTTCGTAGGCAGCAGTGAAAGCCTCGATTGCCTTGCCGCTGGTAAGGCCCGAGCGCCAGGGCGCTTTTACGGCAGGATAAAAAGGCTGCTGCCAGTTGAATTCATATAACGCGTATCCATCGCGACGGGTAATATTTTCCTCCAGCCATTGTATGCAGTTGAAAAACTCCTTTCGGGACAGCGAATCATTTTTCTCTTTTACATGCCCGGCATATTCAATAGCATAAAGTGCAATGGTAGTGGGATTATATTTTTCACCAGCGCGTACTGCATTATGCGCGGTGTAACTAACAACCGGTATGCCAGCCGAATCTACGCTTACCGTATATTCAACAGGTGGTGAACCGTGCGTGGCAACCTGGTAATAGAATTTTCGGATAATTTCCTCCCATGCATCTCCTTTATAATTGGAAAGCATAACCGCAAGCAAACCGGAGATAAAAAATATACTGATACTTAATACTGCTTTCTTATTCATTTTCATTCTCCAAAACATTAAAATTCAGTTATAATTGCAACAGTATCCATGACATTGCTCATAAAAAATCAGCATTTAAAGGGCTATCGTTGTAATTGCAGTTTCTGTTGCATCCTGGAAGCGCCGGAGGCTTTGACCACTTCAGGCCGGAATTGCAAATCACCGGAGGATGGAAATTTTTGACCACTCCCTGAAAGGGGCTAACGTATAACGATTCATTACTTTAATGATGGCCTTAAGGTTCTGAGAATTTTGTAAGCCTATGTTCAATTGGCTAAGCCTTAATTGATCTTTGAGACCAGCTTTCCCAAACCTACTCCAAATAAATCTGCTACCGGAATTTTCAATTGACTAAAATAAATTATCTGATCGTCTCTTAAACTGCATTACAATTTCTTCATTGGCAGTATAAACCTGATTATATTTTATGCCGGGCATTAAGCGGCCAGATCGATTATAACCTTTATCATTATTCCTGAAGAACCAATTACCCCAATTAACATAAAAATAGTATATATCCAACGGCTTTTATCTGCCAAAGTCCAGCTAAGGCTGTTAAAGCAAGCATAGGAAATTGCACCCAACGAAAAGAAGTTAACCAGTGGCGCCCATCCCGAATGAAGTAGAGACCCAACCCCGCTTATCAATAGAAGAAGAGCGGTACCTGCTTCTACTGCAATATGAGGCCATATCAAATGGTCCCCTTCGCGTCTGGTCAGCAAACTTTGTTTAAGATGCGGGGTGATAAGTTCTTTTATCCATATAATTGTCATACCCAATGCCATGGCTATGGAAAAAATCGGAATAATCGTTTTCATGATATTTATTTTGATAACTAAGGTAGTGTATTATTTCTAAGCTATTGTTGACAAAACTCATAAATAACCTTGATTTGAGTTTCCAAGTGCCTCTGTGGGCGGCGCATATATTTTATTTTCACTTTATCGGTTAATACCTTGCAACTTTGCTGCGGCAAAAAACTCTTTTCTTTGCAATACCCCGTCAGCTTGCTGCCGGGTTGTTTATTATAACTTAACGCATGTAGCTGAAAAAAGCGGTTCTGTCGCATTTAGCTCAAACATAAAACAAAGAGAATTTACATTATTTATAAAATTATGAAAATTATGCGACTGATGAGCAAAACGAATTGTAAGTAATAGCTATATGTAATGTCAATCGGTTCTTCTTTATCATCCTGACTATTTCAATTCCTGATAAGGTTCGTCCTGCTGATTCAAAGTTTTTGAAGCCTGACATATTTTGAATTCGCCGCTTGATAAACCGGTGATGGGTGTACGACAAATTTCCCNNTATTGGCAAAGTTTGAAGGATGAAAAGGGAAATTTGTCGTACACCCCCGGTGATCCTGTTCAACCCCGTTATTCGTGTATTTGCATTTTCTGATTTTGATTTTTGAATGTTTCCTTTTGTTGTAAACGAGGATAGCTTTTTATTGCCCCCACCCGTGTAAATATTGATGTTACCAAATCACCCAACTACCCCGATAATTCAAACTAAACCGAAACTTAAAATATACCGTCAGAAGAATGACAACTTCCGAAAAACAATATACCCGCCAATACCTGAAGCGGCAAAATTTTTTCCAAAAAACCACATCCGATTTCCGGCACTTTGCAGCTGTTTCGTATATACTTGTTAATTTACAATATCCGTTCGAAGCTTACCTGGACGTGCCTGCCGATTCGCAGTTTTGTAACAAGACAGTGGCCGGTTATATGAAAACCGATACACTAAGAAGCATGCAGATGGGCGACCAACTGCGTAAAGGCTACCGGTCTATCCGCCGGAGCGAAAAATCAGACACTATTGAAATTCGCAACTCTGATGAGTTTGGCGGCGATATAAGGAAGCGGGTTTGGACCATGGACGGTATGGAGGCAATAAAAAATGGGGAAGAACACATTAAGAAAAAAATAAATGAATTTGCAAAGGCTTATAAAAACATGTATGCTGATGATCTGGATAACAAGAACCAGGTTGAAGTGGTGGTAGTTATCCCTGAAAAAAAATTGCTTCCTGATACCGTGCCGGTAAATACTGTTTTGAAAACCATGGAGTATAAACCCTATTCGATGGATCATGAAGGGGGTAAAATATTGTTACTTGATTTTTGGTTTGCCAATTGCCGCCCCTGCATTGAAGCAATGCCTAAACTTGAAACATTGCATAAAACCTATCGCGACAAAGGATTCGCCGTTATAGGAATAAATCCCTGCGATTATGATATGGATATCCTTAAAGGAATTCTTACCAAGGCTGGCGTTGATTATGATATTTGCCTGGATTCCGAAGAGGAAATGGTCAAAGCCCTTGGAGTATTCAGCTTCCCCACCGTGCTGCTGGTTGATGTCAAGTCAAAAAAAATACTTGCTTCGTACTCCGGGCAAAGCGATTTTTCCGGATTAGAGAAGGAAATAGAAAACCTTTTAAAAGAGAAATAAACCATAACTTGTTCGTTCAAAGCAGGTTGGTAAATGAAGCAATTGTCGATACGCATACCTTTAGAAGTAAAAGGCGCAGATTCAATTTATAACCGGTAATAACCAGGGGAGAATTTGGTTTTTATGAAACTTTTTTTCGTCTTAACACTTAGCGCATTATCCTTTATTCGGCCATTATCAGCTCAGCAACTTGATTCAATCCTGCCGGTATTCCGGCTTCAGGGAAGTTTAACAGACAGCACATCCTTTATTTTAACTGCCAGTGATTACAACTTATGGCAGGGCTTGTCTGCAAAATATGCCAGTAGTATTCAGATTATCGACGCTGCCAATCCCTGGCCACCCCGTTGGTTTGCAACAGCACCGATTGACAGCAATATGAAGAGAAATAACCTTCAGAGCATACCGGTTATTAATGCTTCTGAACAAAACGGAAAGATTGTTTTTACCAATGCCATTTTCAGGAAATATCCCGGTGGTCAGGTCAAAGGACAACAGGCCGTTTTGATGTGTAACCGGAACCTTGAATTAACAGACACATTTTACAAGCCCGGTTTAGAGATTGATGTGCATGACTTTGCTGTAAACAACAAAGGCGAAAAGCTTTATTTCCTTGTTTGCGATACTATTGTGGATATACGGGATTTTATGAAGGATGCAGCGGATAGCGAAGTTTCAATATCGTACGAAAAAATTCAGATTGACAATAGCACGAATGAAACGATTTTTAGCTGGAACCCGATTGAGCATCTTGGCTTAAACGCAATGTACCAACCCTATTGCTTTGAAAAATCTGTTATCAATAAAAGTGTAAATTTTGAATGGTCGCATGCAAACTCATTATGCTGGGATAAGGACGGAAACATCTTGTATTCTTTTAAATATATCGGAATAGGTAAAATTTCAAGAGCAGATGGCCACACTATCTGGCGTGTTGACCGAAACAAACAAAAGGCAGGCGCCGGATCTGATTCATTGCCCATATTTCTGCAACATGATTTGAACTTTGTGAAAGATGATAAATTGAAAAGCACCTATACTGTTTTGTCGAATGGCGACAGCCTGAACCCTCATTGCACGGCATACCAGTTTACGGTTTTGGAAGATAAGGAAGACCCGCACCTTAAAATTGTAAGGAGTTTCAATTCACCCGAAATTCCTCAAACAGGTGCCGGGAATTACGATGTTGAGGCTAATGGCAATTATGTTATTAACTATGGCCTTTACAGGGGCGATACCCAATCTATGCATGTGCTATTTGATTACAGGGCAAAGGATGACAAGCTTTGGGGGAGATACGTGGTTTTACCACAGGCTTTTTGCTACAGGATACATAGATTTACAGGTCCGGTTCCATCACGGCCCGAAATAGTTGAGAAAAAAGGTGTTCTGGTTGCAAAAGACGAAAGCAAAACCGGTGTGTGGTATGAATTATCAGGAAAGGACCTGGAAGCAGTAACAAAGGTTAGTGCAGCCCGCAAATTTAAACCCCTGCACAAAGGCTATTATTCCCTGGTTGTTAAGGATGGAATCGGGTATGTGGTTTCGAAGCCTTTTAAATATGAATGATATTTTAATGCAAGAAGAAAATATTTTGCATGCTGGCATCAATCTTACAAAGTAACAGCTGCCTATTAGTAAAATCGGGAAAAAATTATTGCAAATAGCTATTTGGGTTTTATGACCGCAAATTTTATGTAGATTGTGAGTGTCATTATTTTTTGCCAATTATATAGTTTATGAAAATTTGTTTAATCAGGCCTCCACGTGTTTTGAAACTGATGGCGCTTTCGCAAAAGCCTGCTGCCCCGTTTGGACTTGCTTACCTGGCGGGTGCTCTTAAAAGGGCGGGGCACACCATTAAAATCATAGATGGGGCTGGTGAAGCGCCTGAGCAATACAATAAATTTATCGATGACTTTGTGGTAAACGGTATTACTTCTGAGGCAATCATAGAACGTATTCCCGCTGATGCAGAGTTAATAGGTTACAGTTGCATGTTTACCGGTAACTGGCTTTTTGACCGTGCTTTAATAGACAAAATAGGCGACTGTTTTCCCAACGCCACAATTATAGCCGGAGGGGAACATATAACTGCTGTACCTGAATTCTGCCTGAGCCAGGCAAAGCAACTTGACGTGTGCGTACTAGGCGAGGGAGAGGAAACAATACTTGATATAATTGACGCCATACAAAACAATAGGGATTATTCGCAGGTTGAAGCGATAGTGTACCGCAGTGAAGGTGAATTTTTACGGACTCCTAAACGGGCGCGGATCAGGAAACTGGACGAAATTGCAGAACCGGCATGGGAGTATTTTCCTGTAGATAACTACCAGATGGTAAATAGTGCTAATGGTGTATTCCGTACCCGTACTCTTCCAATCCTGGCATCAAGGGGTTGCCCGTATGAATGCACATTCTGTTCAAGCCCTCAGATGTGGGGGACCAAATACTCCTTGCGGACCCCTGCATTTGTTGTAGATGAGATGGAAAAATACATGCAGTTATACGGCGTCAGGAACTTCGATTTTTTTGACCTTACTGCCATTGTTAAAAAGGACTGGATTATTGAATTCGCCTCAATCATTATTGACCGTAAATTGCAAATAAGCTGGCAAATACCCGGCGGAACCAGGGCGGAGATAATTGATGAAGAGGTGTCTGCATATCTGTATAATAGCGGCTGTACTAATATTACCTATGCCCCGGAGTCGGGGTCGCAGCGGATACTTGATCTTATTAAAAAGCGTGTGCGCCTGCCGGCAATGATTAAATCTATCAAAGCTTCGCGCAAAAATAATTTAAGTATAAAGCTTAATATGATTATTGGTTTTCCCGACGAAACGCACCGGGACATATGGAAGACTATCTGGTTTCTTATAAAATGCGCATGGATAGGAGTGGATGACATGTTTCCGGCAAATTTTACCCCATATCCGGGCAGTGAATTATTTACCAGGCTGATACAGGAAGGTAAAATAAGCCTGAACGACGACTATTTTAAAATGATCGTTATTTCATATACCTACTCGCATCCTAAAAGATTCAGCGCACATGTAGGTATTAATGCCCTTAGGTTTTACACTATTTTTCAGCTGCTGCTTTTTTACAGCTGTTCATTTTTATTCAGGCCCGGAAAAGTTTTCAGAATGGTCAGGAACCTTGTAACGAAGAAATATGAAACACGCTCTGAAATCCTGATTGCTGAATTATTCAGGAAAAGGGAAAAAATTATTGTTCTTGATACGGCGCAAGCTTAAACCGCGAGGCGATATTGTTTTTCAATAAAAAAGAATACCCGTGATAGTACCGGTAATAGCTTTTTCTTAAATACCTTAATACCGGTGGCGGTAATATTTTGTCCAATTCATTGATAGTTTTATTGAGCGTGTTTGCAATAAGGTGATTGGTACTAACGGCGTTCTCTTTAAAATACTCAAACTTATCGGGGTCTCCGTAACCGTTCATTCCGGGTTTCGGAAAATCGCTCCACCAGATGGAGCCATCATATAAAAGGCATTTTGTTGTCTTGTAAACATCTGCCACCGCGCGCGCGTAATCTTTATTTGTAAGTGTATAAACGCTGCTGAAATCCAAAATGGCCACATAGGATTTAGTGCGCTGTACTTTTTTTATAAGCGGCGCCAGAACTGCGGGGTTGTAATGATTTTCGGAGGTAAGATGCATGTTATCAACCGAGAAGTGAATGGTGCCCCCGGAAAATCCTGAAAGCAAAAATTCAACTTCATCAGCCGTAGGTGCTTTTGTAAACTCATACTGAATATTAAGCCGCGATTTTTTCTTTAATACTACCTCGCTGTATTGATGGGGCAGCAGGGCAACAAAGTCAAGTAAGCAATTGCAAAATTTAATCCAGCTTTGTGAGCCTAAAAATTCAATATCGCCTGCTAAAACTTCCGGTGACCGGTAAACTACTTTTCTGTTGAATAGTTTTTGCTGCTCTCCATAAGCCCCTGAGCAAAAATCGCAGGCAATAGGGCAACCTCTGAATGGCAGTAAAAAGGGATATACATAAGGTGGCATTCCCGGATTTATTTTATGTATCAGCTGCAGCTCATTTTTCATAAACGGGAAGAAGTCAATATCATAAAAATGATTTTGGTTAAAATCTTCTTTATCCAGTTTATAAGGTTTCCTGAAAGTATTATCTACCCCGTTTTTCCCAACCAGGTTTGGTATACTACCCATGTCTCCAACGCCGGTCACTAATAATTCAACAAGCATGGGCAGAGGTATTTCTCCATCACCCCGGATAACAAAGTCGATATCCAGATCATTTATGAGTTTGCCAGGAAATTCGGTTGAGGTAATCCCGCCCGATATAATAACTATTTCTTTTTTTATTCTCCTGATACGCTTTACCAATTCCCCGGCGCCCTTCAGGCTAAAGAACCAATGAATATCAACTATAACAATATCGGCTTGCCTTATTTGGTTATCGGTTATTTGGGTTGCACAATAGCCTTTTACCTCCGCAGGTATCCTTTTAATGAGTGCAGGCAGAGAAATAGGAATATTTCTCGGGTAAGTCATGGGTGTTTTAGGATGTATGTATATTACGTTTTTCATGATTCTACGCTGTAATATAGAATTGTGATTCTGATTCAGGATATAAGGCCCGGGCCGCATCGCGGTACCTGGCGCTTGCATGCTGATAGTTCTGTTTTGAATGAACAATGCGGCAAATGCCGTTTTCTGTAGATGCAATAATACCTCCAAGTTCCAGGTTGCAGTTCAGGGAGGCTGAATTTGTTTCCAAAACTTTTCCTTGTAGCTCTGAAAGGCCAAGGTGATAAAATGCGAAATCAAACATCATCAACAGGCATAATGCGGGAACCAGCGTGCCTAAATAGTGTTGTTCAATTATAAATCCACCTGGTTCACCGGTTTTATCCTGCCAGTTTATATCCTTGATATTCATTAATCCTATGCGCTGTTGTTTATGGTTTACAATGAAATAGTAGTTGGTGTTGCTGTCAAGGTTGTTAAACCATTCCAATTGTTCCTCTGATGAAATATTTTTACGGTAAATCATCCATTGATTGATAGACCCGCTGTTTCTCCAGCCCCTTACC
>PMXD01000358.1 GCA_003165895.1 Bacteroidota bacterium
TTGTCGCTTTAATTTTTTTGAAAATTCTTTATTGCCGCCTGCTTTAGTGCTTGTTGCGCAACTCAATACAGGCCTCTCCCCGACATCGCTTCGCTTGTCGACTCCCGCAAAAATACGGGATGAAACACCTCTCCATCGCAAGCGATNNAGATTTTGATTATACTCCGTTGGCTGAAGCCAACGGCAATAAAAGAAAAATAAGTAGCAACAATTTGATATGCACTCAATTGCTAACTCAAACATTTGCACCATCAACAAATAAGGTTAACCAATATCTATTTACCCGTATTTGGGCAATGTAAAAAAGAAGTTACTGCCAACCCCTTTTTTAGATTCAGCCCATATTTGGCCGCCGTGCTTTTCAACCACTTTTTGGCAAATGGTAAGGCCTATACCGGTGCCCTGAAACTCACCGTCAGTGTGGAGGCGATTGAATATTTTAAAAATCTGCTGGGCGTATTGTTGGTCGAACCCAATGCCATTGTCATTGAAATGGAAAAGCCATTCAACCGGGCTTTCGGTTACCTTAATCTGGATAATTCTCCTGGGATTAACATTGTATTTAATCCCGTTTTCAATCAGGTTTTGGAACAGTTCGGTAAGCATGGTTTCGTTGCCGGTAACAGCAGGTAAATCAGCGCATATTACTTCGGCGTTATTGGCAACAATAGTCTCATTTAACGCCTTGCAAACTTTGGCAACTATATTATTTAATGAAATATTGGTTTCCATTTTCAACTGCTGGTCAAGCCGCGAATATTGCAGGATATCCCGGATCAGATCATTCATTTTATTGGCGCCCTCAATTGAATAGTTGACAAACTCCCGGGCTTCGGCAGGTAATGCTTCCAGGTGCTTTTTCTTCAATAAAGACAAGTAGGAAATAATGGTACGGATTGGTTGTTTCATATCATGGCTAACCACATATGCAAACTCTTCAAGTTCCTTATTACTTTGCCCCAGTTTTTTGGCTTTCGACAATAATTCGTTCTGTGCTTGTTTAAGGTCGGTTATATCGCGTATAATTACCAGGTACTCATTTGCTTTAAAGGGGGCGATAATGGATTTAAAGAAACGATCTTTGTAGATAGTATTATCATAATATTCAAAAGATGACGGCGTTTCTGTATCAATTACCTGGCTCAGCGCTTCGCTGAAACTCAGGGCAATTTCTACGGGCATAACATCGGCAAATGTCCTTCCTATCAATCCGTAATCAGGTATATAATCGGGCAGGGTCGATGAGTTGTTGGCGCCGGTAAATTCGCCGCTTTTATTAATAATATATAACCAATCGGGCAGGGCGCGCAAAATTGCCTCGTTTGTAAGTTGGGCTTCATGCAGGCGCAGTTCGGTACGCATCCGGGTAAAGGCACTGCTAACCATATTGCCAATCAGGCCGAAAAAACTTACAGGAACGTTGCCAATATTTTCATCAAAAGCAAATACCACAAAACCATTAGCGATATTACCACTCTGCAGCGGTACCAGGTAAAACTTCAGGCCAAGCAGCCCGGTTGTGTTTAATGCCTCTATTTCATTCAATCTCTCTGCAGCGCAAAAGTTTCCGTGCGAAGCTTTATCTCCGCGTAATGACCGGAGAAAGGCCACCAGTTGTTGATTAATTTTGATGCTTACATTAAAAGCTTTGAGCAATTCCTGATGCCCTTCTGCCGCCCATTGGTTGGTGCACTTAAATTCGTCCTGCAATTTGCCGCTCATGCGATATACAATAACCGCATTGGCGTGAAGCTTTTTACCGAATTCATCAAGCGCAATATCAATTCCTTGCTGAATTTCAGTTCTGCCCACATTAATAAACTGGTTGGAATGCTTGATAAGCATTTCTTCCATATACAACTGCTGCTTGATTTCCTCTTCCAGTTTTTTGCGTGCTTCAATATTACGTGTTTCGGAAAATATAAGTTCGGCGTGGCCTGTATGGTCAATTTTAAAGCCGCTGAAAATACTTTCCACCCATATATTATCACCATTGATGGTTTTTACGCGGTATTCAACGCTGCATTTTTCTTCCGGTGTTTGCTTTATTTTATTCAGCGTATCAAGTACCACATTTTGATCAGCCCCGGCTACCAGGTTTAAGAACTTCTTACCATTTAAATCATTAAATCCGTACCCCGAAATTTCTTTTACCGCCGGGTTAATGTACATAAACTTAAAGTCGCCATTGATAATGCATTGAATATCCCGGGCATTTTCGCTGATAGATTTAAACTGGATTGAACTATCGCCCGAAATCTGGGTTAACCGCAGGCGCTGGATCCCAATCATATAATTACCAGCCATTACAAAAGCAAACATCAATTGCTGGTTAAGTTCTAAAAGCGAGGGGTGGGCCGCTCGTGTTATAAAACATCCTGTTGCAAAGCATATTACTTCAAAAACAGTAATAGTAAGTAAATGCCAGCGCGATTCAAGCATCTGGCTGGTAACAAAAAAGATAAAGAAACTGGTATACAGATATAAGGACGGATCGACATCGGTTTGACTATGTAATACATGAATGGCATGCGCTTCTTTAACAGTAGATTCAAAATAGCTTAATGCTATATTGAAATTTAAAAAAAACAAAAGCACAGTAAAAAGCAGGTGAGTGTATTTTTTATAGCTGGTTACTGAAACAAAAATAACAGCTAAAGAAAGTAGAATCCCGGTAATCCAGATAGGGGCCGGGTCTGAGGTTGCCGAAATAGAGGGCGGGTTGGCAGAAAATATCTCCAGCAAATTACCTAAAAGGTACATAATAAAAGCCAGGCCGGCGCCTATCTTTTCACGTCCATACAAGTCTAAATGAAAAATATTTTTAACCCTTTTAAGCAACGAGAACAGTCTTTGTTCAAATATACAGCAATCAATGGTATATTATTTTAGACAATTCAGAATTTGTATGTTTCTAATGAAAAAATATCACTTGTTTTATTGACTAATTTGCACTTTATGATTATCTTCATAACATCGGGGGCAGAGTTTCGGAATAATAAAGAAAAGTCTTCCGGGGATATAAACCGCGTGGGTCTGGAAATCTTAATGCTTTCGGTATAGATTAATACAGTGGTTAGGAAAGCGGGATTTAGAAGCTTAACAGTTTGATAATATAATTACGCTTTAACGTAGCTTGGATGTCGCTTAAATTTAAACGATTTGTTTGTTATAGCCGTCTTAATTAAATAATACCGTCTTAATTAAATAACCAAACCCACCGGAATTATGAAAAATGAGTTCAATGATATTATTAATCAGCAATCAATGATTGGCAGGTCCTTAGGTATGTACCTGATATCTACGGAAGATGAACAATACGATGGCAGAATAATTACTTTTAATGGTAAAAAACATGTCTTTTTCAGCTCCTGTAGCTATCTGGGTTTGGATGTGCACCCGGCGCTAAAAAAAGCCTCAATAGAGGCAGTAGAAAAATTCGGTGTCAACCTGTCAAGTTCAAGGGCAACAGTATCACTGGGCCTATATGAAGAACTGGAAAACCTTTTGGGACAGATATTCAACAAGCCGGTTTATGTTTCCCCTTCAACAACCTTAGGACACCTTGCGAGCATACCTACGTTAATGGAGAAAGATGATGCCATTATTATGGACCAACAGGTCCATAATAGCGTAAAAACCGCAGTTCAATTATTAAAGGCAGAGGGCATTTATACTGAAATTATAAAGCATAACCGGATGGATATGCTTGAAACCAGGATACAGATTTTAAGGCAAAATCATAAGCGCGTATGGTACATGGCAGATAGCGTATACTCCATGTTTGGTGATAGCGCCCCATTTAGTAAAATATCCGAACTATTAAATACTTATGAAGAATTCCATTTTTACGTGGATGACGCACACGGAATGAGCNNCGGTTATGCTTTATCTAAAATGGACTGGCACCCGAAAATGCTGATGGCCACCTCACTGGGAAAAGGTTTTGGAAGCGGTGGCGGGGCTTTGATATTTAATGATGAAAATCAGAGGAACCTTATCAGAAGCTGTAGCGGCCCAAGCATATTTTCGGGCCCTTTACAACCTGCTGTGTTGGGTGCAGCCATTGCATCGGCTAAATTGCACTTAACTGATGAAATTGATAACTTACAGGATTCGCTTTTCGAAAAAATGTTTTATTTCATCGAAACGGCTAAGAGATACAATTTGCCTTTAGTTTCACACGAACTTACCCCCATATTCTATCTGGCAACCGGTAAAAAGGAAATCAGCTATAAAATATCATCATTCCTTTTAAAAGAAGGTTTTTTCGGCATGACTACCGTTTTCCCGGCCGTACCAATGAAGAATTCCGGTATGCGGGTAACGGTTACCAATCACCTTACACTTGATGATATTGATGGCCTTTTAAGCCGCTTTGCTGAAATTTTACCGCTGGCCTTAAAAGAAGAAGGCTCCTCAATGGATGAAATTTATGAGGCGTTCAATATGTTCAAGCCCCAGCAAAAAGAAAATATCATGCCTATTGAGCGCAGAAAAATAGCCTGATAAGTGACAAGATATTTAAGGGATCCCGCAGGATCCTGAAACAGAGACCCGCGTAGACGGTTTGAAAAGAGGCGGCAAAAAATTGCCGCCTCTTTTTTTGTACCTGAACCCTGAGAAACACGAAATAATTACTTAAAATCCCTATATTGTTCGTAATTCCAAACACTAAAAACATTCCATTGAAGAATTTTAATCAAAAAATAGTTGTTATTACCGGTGCCGGCTCAGGTATGGGCAGGTCGCTGGCAAAGCAACTGGCAGAATCTGGGGCAACCGTTTTATTATCCGATAAAAACGAAGCTGGGCTGAATGAGACCCGCCGGATGATTGAAGAAGCTGGTAAAGGAGCTTGCAAAACATACCTGGTAGATGTAGGTAAAAGGGAAGAAATAGATGCCTTTGCCAAACAGGTTCTGGACGAATTTAAATACATAGACGTGTTAATAAACAATGCCGGCATGGCCATTGGCGAAGCAACGCTGAATGAAATTCCCTTAGAAGATTTTGAGTTGCTTATAAATGTAAATATGTGGGGTGTAATTCATCACACAAGGGCCTTTCTGGATATTTTGATAAGTCGGCCGGAAGCAGCTATCGTAAACACATCCAGCGTATTTGGTTTAATGGGTATACCCAGCCAGATTCCTTATTGCGTGTCGAAATATGCGGTGCGGGGCTTTACTGAGTCGTTGCGGCTTGAACTGGTTAAAACCAACGTAGCAGTAACCTGTGTGCATCCCGGAGGTATTGATACAGATATTGCCAAAAACGGCATCCATTATAAAAACAGGGAAAAGGCGGTTGAACATTTTAAAACACTGGTTATTACCTCGGCAGATAAAGCTGCCGGCATTATTATTAAAGCCATCAGAAAAAAATCAAAGCGTGTAATGGTGGGGCCCGATGCCAAGTTGATAAGATTTGTATCGCAGGCCGCCCCGGGCTTATTGGAAAGTTATATTCTGAAAAAGAAGGACCAGTTGGAGCAGTCCATGAATTAATAAAGCCATCTAAATTCCGTCTTCTCTCCTATCGTATCATGGATATTTCCACGGTATTCTCGTCTTCGCTGTATTCAAAACAGCAATCTTCAAATGATGGGGCTTTAAAAGCAGGTCGGACATTATTAGAAAAAGCGTAGGGGTCTTTGGGTATGCCAATAAAATTTCGCTCAATTTTTCCGTCATTGTCCATATCCTGAAAAAGGGCCATGGCATAAGTGCCGTAATCCAGGTCGGTAATGGAGGCGGTTAGAATATCGCCGTTGGGTACAAACTTATACTTTTTGAAGGTATCGGTTTCGTTCAGAAATTTGTTCCCGGTTCCATAAAGGCCAATCAGAACAGGGGCAGTTGGGGAACCCAGGTTTTCTATGGTCAGATTTAAGGGTTTGCGGTTGGTTTTGGGGGCAATCATGTTATGAATTTATGCTGATAATATCTGCGAAAAAATAAATCGGGTGTACGACAAATTTCCNNGGGAAATTTGTCGTACACCCAATAAATCTGAAAGACGTACTAAAAGGCAAAAACGTATGTCCCTTTCTCATCGCGGTAAACATAATTTACCACGCGCGGCCATAGCGGCTTTATCATTTCCTTTTCCCACCCATCCAGGCTATGCAGCAGGTCTTTTGCAACATCGGGTTTAGCACTGTAAAGGTTGTTAGCCTCTATACTATCGGTTTTCAGGTTGTAAAGCTGGTTAGTATTGTCGTATTCATTTACAATCAGTTTCCAATCGCCTTTGCGGATGGCTTTATTAAAATCGCTTCTCCAATAAAGGGCCTGGTGCGGTGCCTGGCTAAGTTCGCCGTCTACATAAGGCAGGAGGTTAACACCGTCATATTTTCGGTCAGTCGGCAGGTCAATACCTATGGCAGCAGCCACAGTAGTAAAAATATCAAGCGAAATAACCGGGTTGGTATACTTAGTGCCCGGCTTAATTTTCCCTTTCCACTCCATCATAAAAGGCACTTTAATGCCGCCCTCAAAATTGGTAAGCTTACCTCCCCTGTATGGTGCATTATCAGTAGTTCCGTTATACGAAGCCCCGCCGTTATCGCTTAAAAAAACAATAATGGTGTTGTCAGTCAAACCCAGGCTATCCACGTGTTGCAATAAACGACCCACCTGGTCATCAAGGCATTTAATCATGGCTGCATAGATGCGTTTTACAGGGTCTTTAATGTTGGCAAATTGGTTGTAATAACTTTTCGGGACCTGCAAAGGTGCATGTGGTGCGTTGTAAGGCAGGTACAAAAAGAAGGGGTCCTCTTTGTTTTTATCAATAAACCCTATTGCCTCATCAGTAAACACATCTGTCAAATACCGGTCCTCTTCCTGGCGCTCAGTGCAATTGCGCAAAATAGCGCAGTTTCCTTTTCGGCCCTCGGCAGTTTCCCATTCGTGATGATCCATAAAATCGCGCTTAATGGGGCAATTTACTATATCGTGATTCTCTTTAGGTGCATACATGGTAAACGCCTCATAAAACCCATACTGATAATCAAATCCGCGCACGGTTGGTAGTGCAAAATCAGCGGCACCTAAATGCCACTTGCCTATACACGCAGTTTTATAGTCATATTTTTTCAGCAACTCCGCCAGGGTAATTTCAGACGGTGGAAGGCCCTGCCTCAACCGGTCTGCAGTGCTGGGCACTTCTAACTCTTTAAGGGGAGAAAGCGGCTTAAACTTAGGCAGCATTTTAAAGCTTACATACTCAGCCATGTTTTTAAGGTACCGTTGCTCCGGCTGAAATTCGTGGCCAAACCTTTGTTGATACCTACCGGTTATTATTCCCGCTCTCGAAGGAGAACAAACCGGCGAGGAAATATACCCCTCAGTAAACATTACCCCGCTTTTGCCTATACCATCAATGTAAGGTGTGCTAACAGTTTTGCTTCCATACAATGATAAATCGGTAGCACCTAAATCGTCTACCAGAATTAAAATGATATTGGGGCGCTTGTGGCGGTTAAGGTCTTTTACCCTGGTGGCCAGGTATTCGCTTTTACCTTTAATTAAGCGCTGGTCAAAAAATATTTTATACCGGTCAGTATTGAATGACCGGAACAAAAATGCAGAGCAGGATATAGCTACTATTAAAACTACAGCCGCTGCCAGCAATACCTTTCTTATGTGCATCTTCAAATTTACAGTTTAATTTGATAATGTGCGGCATCATTAACTGAACTAAGGGCTTATTTTAACTAAAATATGATGCCCCAAACACGATTTAATCAGACTTGGCCATCATGCTCAGAGCGCATAAAACCAGGGTCACAAAAACGCAATTTAATTTTAAAGAAAAGGGCCGCTGCGGGTGCTATGCTTCCGAAACATATAGTCTGCCTTAGTCAATCCCGGGCTCCGATAGTTTGTGGATAATCAACTTCAGCATTAATTATGATGTTCGGAAACCGAATCCCGGCATTTTCAGTATGCATATTATCTTCCTGTTAAATTACAGTAGCAAAATAGCTGCAAAATGCTTTGAAAACCAATTTAACAGGGCTATACCTTATCTAAATCATGAAAAAAGGCATCTTTATTATGTTTATTTGCCGAAATTGCGCCGCTTACTACCAAAGGCAAATACATTTTGGGTTCTTGTAAATTCGGATAAATTTGTTGCTCGAAATTTTTAAATCAATCAATATAAACATCTTATGGCAGAGAAAATAACAATTAGCAGAGGTAAACTGAAAGTGCCTGAAAACCCTATTATCCCGTTTATTATTGGCGATGGAACAGGTCCCGATATCTGGCATGCAGCGGTACGCGTTTTAGATGCGGCCGTTGAGCATGCATACAAAGGCAAAAAGAAAATTGAGTGGAAAGAAGTATTGGCCGGCCAGAAAAGTTTCGACAAAACCGGAAGCTGGTTACCTGATGAAACGCTGGATGCATTCAAAGAATACCTGGTAGGTATTAAAGGCCCTCTTACTACACCTATAGGTGGCGGTATCCGTTCGTTAAACGTTGCTTTGCGCCAGATTCTTGACCTGTATGTATGCCTTAGGCCTGTGCGTTATTATACGGGTACACCCAGCCCGGTAAAGGCCCCTGAAAAAGTTAAAATGGTAATCTTCCGCGAAAATACAGAAGACATTTACGCGGGTATTGAATACGCAAGCGGCAGTGAAGACGCACTTAAAGTTTTGAAGTTCCTGAAAAAGAACTTCGAAAAAGATTTTGCCAAAATCCGCTTTAATGACAAAAAGAAAGGGAAGGAATATTTAAAGGCCGCCAAGTTGAAAGATAACGACCCTGAACTTTTAGTAGGCATTGGCATTAAGGCGGTGTCTAAAATAGGCTCGCAGCGTTTGATTCGTTCCGCTATTGAGTATGGTTTATTAAACAAAAGCAAATCGGTTACACTGGTTCATAAAGGTAATATTATGAAATACACCGAAGGCGCTTTCCGCGATTGGGGTTACCAGCTGGCTGAAACTGAATTTGCCGATAAAACCTATACCTGGAATACCTGGGAAAAAACAAAGAAAGCGCACGGCGAAACCAAGGCAAACGAAGAAATGAAAGCCGCCACCGATGCGGGCAAACTGATAGTGAAAGATTCGATAGCAGATATTACCCTGCAACAGGTGTTAACACGCCCTGAAGATTTTGATGTAATTGCTACCCTGAACCTGAATGGCGATTACCTGAGCGACGCATTGGCTGCGCAGGTAGGAGGCATCGGTATTGCTCCCGGAGCAAACATTAACTACGTTACCGGCCATGCCATATTTGAAGCTACGCACGGTACAGCCCCTAAATATGCAGACCTCGACAAAGTAAACCCAGGTTCGGTTATTCTTTCAGGAGCTATGATGTTTGATTATCTGGGTTGGGATAAAGCATCACAACTGATACATAAAGGATTGGAAGCTGCTATACACAACAAACGTGTTACTTACGATTTTGCCCGTTTAATGGAAGGGGCAACTGAAATTAAATGTAGCGAGTTTGGTGATGAAATCATCAGCCACTTCTAATCCAATATCCCTGTTTCAAAGCCCTTCAGCCTTATGTTGAAGGGCTTTTTTTATGGTTATCGTTTAAACATTACCGGCTAATTGGCACCTTCTTTGCTGTGCCGGCAGGCAAAACCACAACCGCATATACAACAGAACATATTAACTTACATGCCATGCGAATAACTTTACTTGTACTGCTTTTAATTACGCCGGCTGAATTATATGGTGGGGTTTCAGAAAAAAACAAATTACCTGAAGATAGCGTACAACGTATTGAACGGATATTAGATGAGCGCTCCACAAGCCTCGATTTTTTTAAAACTACAACAATACTGGCTGATGCAAGTACGGTATCGGTATACTCCGAATTAAATTATGTTGAACCCCGGAGCTGGCAGAAGAAACCTTTTATTATGGATGGCATTTTTAATACTCCGGTGCCCGTTGGGGGCAAGTGGTGCCATATTCCTCATCACGGCATTTATTTTGCTATGCAGCTGCATCCTGATATTACGGTGCGTATTTTACAGAACGATCCCGCTAAAGGCGATTCCTCCTCTCCTGTGCGCACACCCAGCTTTATGCCCGGCATTTCTTTTTTTGTTACCTCCGACTGGTTCTGGAACAGGCCCGAAAACAAAGCAAAACATTATTTCGCCTTTAAAATATTTCATAACTCCAACGGGCAGGATGGCACTCATTTTATGCCCGATGGTTATTGGAACCGTTATAACGGCGACTTTTCGGATTTTGTTATTTACGAATTTATTTATGGCGGAATTAAGAACGGCCAGGTAAAAAACGATGATAAACAAAAAGCGTTAATTGGCAATTCCATCCGCACTGCTGCAACTTATAGCTATTACTGGAATGGCTCATTTCAATTAAGCCCTAAATCAAGCCTCGTTCCGGATATGACCAATTACCATTTGTATGGCCAGTACCGAACGACCGGCGAAATCGGCTTTATATGGGCCCCATATTACCAGGATTATGTTTTAAGCCGCGACAAGAAAACAAAAACCCCTGTAAACCGGCCTGTTAGAAAGGAAATATTCAGGGTATATGCCAATTTCACTTACATCTGGGATTATGACCTTAACACCGGGTCAATATATGACCTGAGCAGGGCAAAAATATATGATATAACTAAACGACTGAATGCAACTGTAACCTTTTCAGCCCGGATACCGGGCGTTTCATTCGCAGGCTTGTTTTTGCAAGCGGGCTACTATGGCAGTGACCCTTACAATGTTTATTTTGAAGAAAGCATGTTGTTTTTACGGGCGGGTTTATCTATGGGTTTCTTTTCATTTGACCTGAACCCTGACAAACAAAAAGCAAGTGTAAAGCCTGAATTTTAAATAGTCCGGGCTAATAAACATTGTCCGTATTCCTGACTGTGTCCGAAGTTCAAAAAGCGGAGGGATAACATTAATCAAAAAGTAAAGACCGATAGTTTAACTTATATAAATGGTTGCCAATTAACAGCAGGGATAGCTATAATTTCGTGGTATTATCCGCATGAGAAACAATCCTTGCATAGCATCATTTATACGCTATATGGCAGCCATCTTATCCTTTCGGCTTAACCATCTATAAACATTAACCGCACCAGCGGTATTTTTACACCATTAGCGAGGGACACCATGGTTGCCAGAACCAAAGGAATTGATTATATTGACTTTTGGAAGTGATACTTAATTTTTTAGGGATGAAAAGACATCTTTTACTGCTGCTTTCTCTTTTTCTGTTTTACGCAGTACAAGCGGCTTCTGTAAGTGTGCAAACGGCACAAACCGTAGCAGTTAATTTCTTTAAAGTCTCAGGTTTTAGCGGTCAAACAAACCTTACAGCAACGTTAACATACACCCGCAATGAAAACGACAATAGTGTGGACTTTTATGTTTTCAACATGGCGCCTGTTAAAGGCTTTGTTATCGTTTCCGGCAACAACAATATTGTGCCGGTAATTGGCTACTCAACCGAAACCAACTTCAGCTTCTATACTCCCTACCCAACGGGCATTAATTACTGGATGAACCACGTAGCCGCACGTATCCATAAAACCGTGGTTCAGAATATTCAGGCTGATGCCCGGATTGCTGGTTTATGGACTGCTTATTTAAATGGCGTTAATCCCATTGTCCCACGCTCCGACGGGGTTAACCCACTGTTAACCACAGCATGGGACCAGGAACCCTTCTATAATGCCCTTTGCCCTTATAATGCCGCCGATCAACAACAGGCAGTAACAGGCTGCGTTGCCACAGCTATGGCGCAGATAATGAAGTTTTGGTCGTACCCTGTGCATGGAAAAGGTTCTTATTCGTATGTTGACTCTATGCCTGCATTCTCTAACAATTACGGCGTGCAAACCGCAAACTTTGACACTACTTTTTATTGGTCACAAATGCCAGCCTCCATAAATTCCCCTAATAATGCAATAGCCCGTTTAATGTACGATTGCGGCGTAAGTGTTGCTATGGATTACGGCGATGATAATCAAGGCGGCAGTGGTGCATGGGTGCTTCAATCTGAGGCTGGTGGCCCTAACGCGCCTTGTGCACAATACGCTTACGTAAACTATTTTTACTATAACCCCAACACCATTCAGGGTATTGTCAAATCAAATTACAACCAAACAGATTTTATTAACCTTATCGAAAACGAATTAAACAACAGCCGGGTAGTACAATATGAAGGCGACGACACCAGCGGTGCCGGGGGCCATACCTGGGTTTGCGATGGTTATGATGCCAACAACAACCTGCATATGAACTGGGGCTGGAGCGGGCAAAATGACGGCTTTTTTGCCATCGGCAACCTGGATGCCGGCCATTACAATTTTGACGATAATGAGGCCGCTTTAATTGGCATTGAGCCCCTGTCTCCCGTTAACGTAACGGTAGTAGCTGCAAACCCATCGCTTTGCCCCGGTACCTCCACAACACTTACGGCACATGGCCCTGCTTCTGCCACTTACTCCTGGATACCTACTAATGGATTAAGCTGCCCTACCTGCTCAACCACAATGGTTAATTGTGCTTCTAACGCTATATATTCGGTTACCGCCGATAGCGCCGGGGTGAAAGGAAATGCCTCCGTTGCTATTAACATAGTGCAGGCGGTAATGGCTGGCTTTAGTACCAACACCACCACAGACTGTGCCGTTCCGGCAAATATCCCGTTTACTAACCTCAGCACCAATGCCAGCAATTACCTCTGGGATTTCGGCGACGGAGCAACCGACACAACAGCCAATCCTGTTCACACCTACGCGGCATACGGCGCATATAATGTAAAACTATCCTCATTTAACCATTGCGGCGTCGACTCGGTTTTGCGTAACCAGGCCGTGCAGATTACCGACAAGGCCCCTGTAGTTGCCGGGCAAAGCATTTGTACCGGTAACTCAACCACCCTTACCGCCTCCGGACCGGGTTCAATACAATGGTACGATGCCCCTGCCGGCGGTAATCTGGTTAATACCGGCACAAGTCTTACAACACCCGTTTTAAATGGCAATGTTACCTATTATGTATATGCAGTTCTTGCGCCACCAGGTAATACTGTGGGGCCGGCAGATAGCACCCTGGGCGGCGGAAGCTATTTTACCAATACCAACCAGCACGGGCTCTTTTTCAGCTGCTCCGTTCCACAGGTTTTAGAAACAGTAGATATATATGCCCAAAACGCCGGTGACCGCACCATCATTCTTATTGATACCAACGGAAATACAATCAACTCGGCAACCTTAAATATACCTTCGGGCCCCAGCACCATTACACTTAATTTCCCGCTTCCGGCTGAGTATGGGTTGAAACTTGCTATCAGCGGCAACAACTATTTATTCCGCAATAACTCAGGTGCAAACTATCCCTATCCCTCGTCCGACGGAACTGTGGTTATTACTAACTCAGATGCAGGCACTCCCGGATATTATTATTTCTTCTATAACTGGAAATTGCAACAACCGGGTTGCACCACAACCACAACTGTGGTGCCGGTAACCGTAATAGGCGGTATCAACAATTACATCAACCAATCGCAAAACGGTAAAAACGTTAGTTTTTGGGCCAGCCCCGGAATTACCAGTTGCAGCTGGAGTTTTGGCGATGGTTCCACCGCAACACAGCTGCATGATTCTCATACTTACGCCGAATATGGAAGCTATACCGTGGTAATGATTGAATCAAACGGCCAGTGCAGCGATACCCTTACCGAGGTAATAACCCTATATCCCGAAGGTATTAATGAGGCCGGTGCGGTAGATATGCTATCCTTATTTCCGGACCCCGCCCAAAACCAGCTCAACATCCGCATCACCAGCCAGGATGGCGGCGATGATTGGGCCCTGGTTGTTTACGATATCATAGGCCAAAAAATACTGACCCGCAACATTCAGCTACAGCCCGGCCAAAATACCTTTGCACTTGACATCTCTTCGCTCGCCCCCGGAGTACACATACTTAGCCTTCAACACAATAAAACCCTTGTAACCCGCCGGTTTGTAAAGGCAGATTAATCACAGTTACCTTCAAGCGTGTTACCAAATCGCTGGAGTTTACACGCGGAAAGTGTAAACCCATTTTGCTCTCAAGAAAAAATAAAGCATTGATTATCACTTGCATATTTCAAAAAGTAGTGTAAACCCGAATGTTAAAAAATTTAACTTAAATCAAATACTAATAATACACGGTTTTCCGTATACAAACTAAATTTTAGCGTCTCCGCAGGGTCGCCGCCTTGGGACCCTGCGCCTTTATCGTTAAAGAGTGCCCTTGGCTTAACTACAAACCAGTGACTATTTTAATTATATTCAACCGAGCTGGTCCTCGTTTACAACGAGGATTCCGTGGTATTCGCATTTGTAATGCGTGAATTATTTTGCAATTTGCACATCTAAGTAAATTCACATGTCAGGCGATAAATATTTTATTAGAGAGCAAAACTTCCCGCATTACGTTACATTTACGGTAGTAGATTGGGTTGATGTATTTACCCACCTGCGTTACAGACAAATAATTACTGATAGTTTAACACATTGCGTTGATAAGAAGGGATTAACGGTGTGGGCTTGGTGTTTAATGAGCAATCATTTACATGCGGTGTTGCAGGCAAAAGAAGGCCATGAATTGTCAGGCATTATCCGCGATTTTAAAAAGCATACTTCAAAAGCTATTGTAAATACAAACCGAACCGGAAAGCCGCCGTGAATGGATGTTGCACCGCTTTGAATGGGCAGCAAAGTCAGATAAGCGTGTTACCAATTATAAATTTTGGCAGGAAAGTAACCATTCAATTTTTCTTGACCCATATCTTCCGGCGATAGCCAAACAAAAAATAAATTATATACATGATAATCCGGTTAGGGCAGGTATTGTTGCTGCACCAGAAGATTACCTGTATAGTTCAGCCCGTAACTATTGCGGAAAAGCCGGATTGGTAAAAGTAAATTTGTGGATGTAAATACAAAGGGAATACACGCATTATAAATGCGAATGCCACATAATCCTCGTTGCAAACGAGGACCAGTCGGGGGCCCAAATAACTGTTACAGATAACCTGGGCAGGCAGCTTTACAGCACTACAGCCAGCGGCAGCAGCATACCGCTGGATATAAGCCGCTTTGCTGAGGGGATGTATTTTGTTGTGGTGCGAACGCAGGGTACTAGCTGACAGAGTTCAGTAGTGAAGCAGTAAAGGCACTTTTGTATTTTGCATTAAAGTCCCTCCTTCGGAGGGATTTAGGGAGGAGGCTGTTTGCATCAAGTCCCCCTTCGGGGGATTTAGGGGGCTATTTCAAAAACACAAACACCGTCAGCCAGGCCGAAGCACAAATAGCCAACTCAATAATGGGGAAATGATTAAGCACATCGCTTTTAATGCAACGTACATTAGCGGTGCCGATAGAATTCATCATAAAAATACCAACGCTAACAATACCAAGGTTGGCTATTTGCATTACCGTTGTAAAAAAACCAACCGGCGAACACAACAATATTAACGGCAGGCTACCTGCCAGTACAGGCAATACAAAAACCTGTATTACCACAATATCCATTCCCCGCTTTTTTTCAATCAGCGTTTTCGAAAAACTATAGCGCATAACCTCCTTGCGTATAATTACACCCAAAAGCAAAGTTAATACCAGCGAGCCGATTGAAACTATAGTCATCAGCGCAGGGTTAATCCATAAAAAAATACCCACCACAGCAAATGTCTGGTAAAGGCCATTGTTCCGGTCCATAGGCGAACCCAGCGGCGAAAGAAGCGCATGGGTAAGCACCAGGTTAACCAGGTTAAGCGCCAGCCAGAAGAAAAAAATACGGCTCACATTCGACCAGTTGGTATAAACCCGCAACAGATTAAAAATGAAAAGCCCGAGAACCATACAAATCAGTGGTGAAAAAAGAAATATCAACACTACGGTGGTACGGCTCCAGTAATGATAATCCCACGGAAAAACCCGAACCTGGTTATAAGAAAACCTGATAGTATATTTTAATGTAACTGAAATCCACGCTGTAAATAACTGCAACAGTAAATTACTGGCAATAAATGAAAGGATAAACAGCAAAGAGGAGGTAGATATCCTTTTTAGTTTGTTAAGAAGGCTATCTCCCACCACACGCACCTTCTGATAATAAGGTATTTCGTCATCTTCCATAAACCATTCAGTATTGCGCTAAATAATAAAACCGCAAATAAATCATTTTGAGTTTAAGCCCGAAAATCTCCGCATCCACCATACTATCAGCAAAAAAATAAGGCAATAAGTAATTACAACGTATATAAACGAGTGGTTAACCTCGTAAAACGGCCGTTCAAAGTGCACAAAGGTGTAGCATAAAGCCACCAGCCTCGTAAGATTAATAAGAATTATAAGCGCAATCCCCATAGGTATAAACCACAGCTTGTTTTGCCAGCGCCCGGTAAACGTCAGAATACTGCCAACAAATATTACTGTAGCCGGAATTGCCAGGCAATGTTCTTCCACCCTGATCTCTTTATTATAATCCGGGAAAAAAACCCGGATTCCGATTTGCACCGTATTTTCCCCAAAGGCATTAAGGATAGCACTGGTTACCGATGCATAAACCGTTCCTAAAAAGTAAATGACCTTAATCCAGGCTTCATGAGCAGCCCCGGTATTGTGTTTAACAAAATAGGCAAACAGTTTCCACAATAAATAAATAACTACCATATTCAGCACAAACAAATTCGCGCTGCGTTTATCGCCTTTGGCTATTTCTGTGGATTGCATAGAATATCATGGTTGCGTAAAAAAGAATAGACATGACCTAAGCCATGTCTATTCTGCGAAATCTGTTATATGCTTTATAATTAATAACTATCAAGCAACTTCCTTTTTCTTTAATTGTACATATCCATAACATACTATCCCCAATAATAAAATTGAAGAACCGCTGTCAATTGGGCCTGATTCACTCCCAGGTGGTGGTGGTGGCCCTACCGGTTGAGACATCACTGATCCGGCCGAAAATACCAACACCCCCATTATCATTATGCTTAAAAGTTTTCTTTTCATGGTGTTTGTTATTTGCCGTTAGTGATTAAAACCTTCTTTGTGACAATTTTGTCATCGTTCCTGACCATCACAATTAAGTATTCTGCATCAAAAGTATCAATTTTTTGCTGAAAAATCAAATTCCCGGATATTACGTTTTCGCTAACAATTTGTTGACCCAAGATATTGTAAATGGTCACTAAACTGTTTACCATGGTTACCCCGGTAAAATCAACGTACACCTTGTCGTCATGGCTCCAAATTCTAAGACTGCCTGTTCCGCTAAGGTTATTTAAGCCCGTAGTAGTTGTATTAACTGTTATGCTCTCCGTTTTAGTTGAACTGCAACCCGATGGGCTGGCTACCACTAAACTTACTTCATAAACACCTGCCTGGGTATAGCTTACCGATGTGGTTGCCCCGTTAGCAGAGGTACCATTTCCAAAGCTCCACTGATAGGTGCTTACTCCGGAAGTAGTTGAGGTTAAGGTAACACTCTGGCCTGTTTGCACTACATCACTACTTTCCTGG
>PMXD01000201.1 GCA_003165895.1 Bacteroidota bacterium
TGTGTCCAAACCGTAGCTACCGGTAGGCAGGTAAACCGTTAAAACGGTTTGGGTTATTCTTGTTGTCCATAGCCCACGGATTAATCCGTGGGCTATGAGATAAAACCGTTAGAAATGGTTTCAACCATTTAAACTGCGCTTAATTTGATTAGACGATTGCCCGGTTAGATAGCATCGAAATTGAAAAATAATCATGATTCTGTTTTACCAACCCCGTGGATAAATCTTATTCACTAAAAAACAACATTTCCATATTTTCGCTATTATTCAAACTACTATTATGGAAGACATATTGCAACAGGTTACTGAGGGACTTAAACATTACGAATATGGCATTGAGTTTGGGGTAATGGATAATTATGGCATGAGCCCAGCGCTTCAAAAGGAAATGCTTTCGCTTTTACTGAGGCTTAACAAACCGCAAAAAAACCTGCCGGCCCTTACGGCTGAGATAAAGAAATACATAGAGAAGTATCCGCATATACTGCCGTTTCAGAATTTTTTATACAGCGCTTACATGCAAGCGGGCCAGGATGATAAAGCGAATGCGGTAAACGAGAAAACCCTTGCAGAACACCCGGATTATTTGATTGGTATTATTAATAGGGCTGCAGGTTATTTAATGGCAGAAGAATACGAGAAGATACCGGAAGTGCTGGGGCACATGCTGGAAATAGGAGAGTTGCAACCTGACCGGGAAAAATTTCACATTATTGAATACATGAGCTTTAACAAGATAGTGGTGCTGTATGCCTGTGCTATTGAAAACATAGAACTTGCCAAAAACAGGTTTGAATTGATGGAGAAAATTGCCCCTGAAAGGCCTGAAACTGAAGAGACGCGTGAGGCCATTAAAGAGAAAGAGTTTGAACTTAAAGTTAAAGGCACATGGAATGCAGTTCGTGACATGTTTAATAAGCCTAATGACGGGCCTGAATACAATGAAATTGAATATGATTATTTAAGTCAGCCGCAAACAACTGATAAGCCTGAATTCAACCATCCTCAGATAGAGGAGCTTTATCGGTTTTCACTGGATATTTCGGCCGGGTTAATGCAGGAAATACTATCACTGCCACGTAAAACATTAATTCAGGACCTGGAGACCGTAATTTATGACAGTATAAGAAGGTTTGAATATTTTGCTGAAGAAGACCTGATAAGTGAAGAAACTTTCGCTGCAATCCATGCAATGGTTTTATTAGCAGAGTTAAAATCTGTAGAATCTGTGCCTGTAATGCTTGAAACTTTGAGGCAAGGAGAAGAATACCTTGATTATTGGTTTGGAGATTTGCTAACAGAAGATATTTGGGATATATATTACCAGGTTTTTGAGCTGGGCGCGTACATAAGTTATTTGCAAGAACCACGCCATAACACGTATGCCAAAAATATGATAGCCGATGTGATTTTCAGGAAGACAGAGGCCGCTGAGCTAAAACAGGAGGAAGCATTAAATGCCTATCAATTATTACTGCAATACTTTATTGACAACCGCGAAAACGCGGATATACTTGATTCGAATTTTATGGGTGGCTTAATGGCCGATATATGTAATTTGAAGCTTACGGCCTTGTTACCTACGATTAAAACCTGCTTTGATTATAAATTGGTGGACGAATGGATTTGCGGGGACTATGAATCCATTGAAAAAGATATTTATGAAAAGGGGGGCCGCAGAAAAAGTGAATCAAAACTTGCAACGGGCTATGCAAATTATTATGCAGATATAAACCGTAGCATAGTCAGTGCTGAAGAAGCTGAGTATGAACCAGTAAAGGATGAAGATTTTGAGGTTCGCTTAATTGAAGATAAAAGGCCGGCGCCGGTATCTTTAGTGATACCTCAAAAAGCCATAGCAGGCCGTAATGACCCTTGCCCCTGCGGTAGTGGGAAAAAGTATAAGAAATGTTGTATGAATTAAAACGGCGGCAGAGATGACATCTTTTTTCAAGNNAGATAACATCTTGAAAAAAGATGTCATCTCAATAATTCCACAAACCTAAACACCTCCTCAAACTTATTATATAGTGGCACTGGTGCTACCCTGATAACATCCGGTTCACGCCAATCGGCGATTACGCCGGCTTTGGTAATTTTTTCAAATAGCTTTTTGCCGTTGGCTTGTGTTTGTATGGAGAGCTGGCAGCCGCGGTGTTTTTTATTGGTGGGGGTAATCACATTAAAACCAACGCCACCGGCTTCGGTTTTTTGTCTTAGTAGAAACTCTAAGTAACCAGTAAGCAGTTCGCTTTTTTTGCGGAGGGCTTTGATACCGGCTTTATCGAATATTTCTAATGATGCTTTGTGGGCAGCCATGGAGAGCACCGGTGCATTGCTAATTTGCCATCCGGCTGCACCGGGTTGTGGTACAAAATGCTTGCGCATTTCAAAGCGCGTTTTTTCATCGTTGCCCCACCAGCCTGCTAAGCGGGGAAGGTCGAAACTATTGGCGTGTTTGCTGTTTACAAAAACACCACTTACCCCACCGGGGCCGGAGTTGAGGTATTTGTATGAGCACCAGGTGGCAAAATCAACACCCCATTCGTGCAGCTTTAATTCAACGTTGCCGATGGCATGGGCGAGGTCGAGGCCGTAATTGATGCTGTGTTTGTTGCAGGCTTTGCCAATTTCAGCACATTCAAAAAACTGGCCGGTGTAATAATTTACTGCGCTGAACATTACCAGCGCCAGTTCATCTTTGTGTTGTTCAATTTTTGCAATAATATCTTCGGTGCGCAGGGTTACGTCGCCGGGGCGGGGCATTACTTCAATAATGCAATCAGCGGGGTTTAAACCATGCAGTTTTATCTGCTGTTCAAAGGCGTAATAATCGGAGGGAAATTCGTTGGCTTGTATCAGTATTTTATTTCGTTTGCCTGAAGGGCGGTAAAACGAAATCAGCATCAGGTTAAGGTTAACGGTTAGCTGGTTCATTACTACTACTTCCTGTTGCGAAGCCCCAACCAGTTTGGCAATTGATTTGGAAAAGAAATGATGGTAATACAGCCAGGGCCGTTTGCCGTGTACGTGGCCCTCTACACCCAGGTTTTTCCAATCGGTTAACTCTATTTGTAATTGTTTTTCGACTGCTTTAGGTTGCAGGCCTAATGAATTACCGCACAGGTAAATAAACTCCTTTCCGTTTTTTTTAGGGATATGAAAAAGGCTGCGATAGGATTTTAGGGGGTCTTTTTTATCCAGTTGGCGGGCGAAGGAAAGGGTGTTTTCGAAGTTCATATTATCATATCCGTGGTTGGCGTCCCCGCCAACCACATTATTTGCGTTCGGGTGCATTCCGGTTGGCGGGGACGCCAACCGGGAGTGTAGTTAGTCGACTAAACAAACTTCTTCTTATCCAAATCAAGCCAGGCCAAGGCGTTTTTATACAGTAATTTATCTTTTGGTTTTTTAGGCAATTTTAAACGTTCAATTTCTTCGCCGGGAACCGACTCTCCCAGAGGGAAGGGGTAATCGCTGCCGAGGCAAACTTTATCTTCGCCTACCAGGTCAATTACGTAGCGTAAAAACTTTTCATCGTGCATTAATGAATCTACGTAAAAGCGGCCTACGTATTTGGTGGGGTTTATGTTGTTATCAATAGCAGTTAAATCCGGGCGCACATCAAAGCCTCTCTCTATTCTGCCTAAATGTGCCGGGAAAGAGCCGCCACCATGGGCAAATGCAAAACGGAGTTTCGGGAAACGTTCAAACACTCCGCCGAAAATAAGCGAGCATATTGCGCGGTTGGTTTCGGCAGGCATGCCTACCAGCCAGGGCAGCCAATATTTGCTCATTTGTTTAGTGCCCATCATATTCCAGGGATGCACAAACACGGCCATATTTAATTGCTCGGCAGCCTGGTATATGGGGAAGAACTGGGGTTCGTTGAGGTTAATATCATTGATGTTGGTGCCAACTTCAATACCTACCAGGCCCATTTTTTTGCAGCGTTCAAGTTCGGCAATGGCTAACTCGGATGATTGCATAGGTATGGTGCCCAGGCCTATAAATTTTTGGGGATAGCGTTGAACTACCTCAGCTATATGGTCGTTTAAAAACTTCGACACTTCAAGGCAATCGTGCGGCTTTGCCCAGTAGTTAAACATAACCGGTATGGTGGAAAGCACCTGCACATCTACCTTTGCGTGGTTACACTCTATAATGCGGGTATTGGCATCCCAGCAGTTATCCTGTATTTCGCGAAAAAACTCATCGTCTTTCATCATGCGCGCGCAACAAGGTTTGTGATGATCGAGATGGATAAAGCCGCCATAGCCAAACTTCTCGCTCCAGCGGGGTAGGTTTTCGGGTATAATATGGGTATGTATATCTATTTTCACCTGCAATCAAATATAGAATTGATTTAAGAATTTAACAGGCAGAATGTAAAATAGATAAGGCTGCTTAAAACTTATTTTCGGAAAATGGCGGCTGCAGCGGGCGGCTTATTGTTTATGAAATGTTTCTATGCACGAATAGGAATTGCCCTGGTAGATATAATTGAGCGTTAGCAGGATTTCGGCGGTGCCACCATTAACACTGGGCGCATAATAAGTGCCGCTGGAGGGTGTTACCTGGATACCATTAAAGGATTGGGCCGGGAAATAGATGTATGTGCCCGCAGTGGTGCCATTTTCGTTCATAATCTCAGCATAAAAAGTACCTACTCCAAAAAGGGCAGTGATAGCAAGGTCGTTAAAAGCGTATTGTGGGTTTAATGAAATGTTAACGCTATAGTAGGTTGGCAGGCCGGAAAGGCTTCCTTCGCAATTTTCACTTACGGTCCAGCTGCCCAGGTATTTGGTTGAGCTTAAAACTGAACAGGTGTCGCCTTCGTAACCATTGGGGCAAAGACAGTCGCCGGCGTTACAGGTTTGGTACGATGCGCAGACCACGTTTTTGCAACTTTTTTTTTCGCATGCCGAAAAGCTGAAAAGAATCAGGGCTGAAAAAAATATTTGAGCGAGGGTTTTCATAGGGCCGCTTATTGCTTATACATGGTTTCCTGGCAGGAGTAATTGATGCCATTTAAGTTATAGTTGAGAATAAGCGAAATTACCGGCGTACCACTTGCGGTAGAATAAGTGCCATAAGAATTAGCTATTGAAAACCCGCCCTGGCTTGCGGCCGCAATGTAAAATGACTGGCCTTCGTTACCGGGGGTTGTATTGTATAGCTGTGCGTTTACAGTTGCCAGGTTAAGCAGGTTTGTAATGGTTATATACAAGGGATTGCTTGTTGGCTGAATGTATACCTGGTACCCGGTGGCATTAGGTGGTATACCATTGCCACAATTTTCGGTAACATTCCAGGTGCCTGCATATTGGTAGGCGCTGGCCGAATCGCAATTAGCGCCCTGGTAGCCATCGGGGCAAAGGCACTGGCCTTCGTAACAGGTTTGATACGAGGCGCAAACCACCTTGCTGCAACTCTTTCTATCGCAGGATGAAATAGTTATTAAAAATATGGCGGCGATAAATATTTTTGTAAACCTTTCCATAAGAAGGACCGTTTATTGTTTCACGAAAATAAAACAACTGCTTTAATACCATGAAATCTTTAAAAATTTTGGCATTTATGTTAATAGCGGTTGTTACCAACGCTCAAACTTTTGACCCGGCCAAACAACCCGCTGCACCCGATTATTCATTGCCGGCTAACTGGTCGGCATTGCCGTTCAGGGAAGACGCAGCGGATAAGATACCCAGTGACGAGAGGTGGGTAGACGACTCGTTAAAGGGCGTTGATGTGTTTTACATTTACCCAACTATTTACCGCAATGGCAAAACCTGGAACGAGAACCTGGCCAATAAAAGGCTGAACGAGAGCATTGACAATAAGCCTGTAAAATACCAGGCCAGTGTATTTAATGCCAGTTGCCGCGTATATGCCCCACGCTACAGGCAGGCAAAACTTAAAGCTTTTAATGATAAAGTAAACGGCCCCAAGGCACTTGATTTTGCATACGAGGATGTAAAGCGGGCTTTTCAGTACTACCTTGACCATTACAATAACGGACGGCCCATAATTATTGCATCGCACAGCCAGGGCACACGGCATGCCAGGCAGCTTTTAAAAGATTTTTTTGATGGCACCGCCCTGCAAAAGAAATTAGTGGCAGCTTATGTGGTTGGTTATGGCTTTGACCGGGGTACGTATAAAAGCCTGAAGCCTTGTAATAGCCCTGCTGAAACCGGCTGTTATATAACATGGGCATCATTTAAAGAGGGGTACGAACCCAAAAAATCGGGCTTATACGGAACGGTATGCATTAACCCCGTTACCTGGAACCAGGATACTATTGCCATTGATGCATCCAAAAGCATGGGTGCAATTTTGCTTGACTTTGACAAGAAATATGAGGGAGCCTGCGGCACACAAATACATAAACATTATTTATGGGTAAATCAACATTTGCCTTTAATAAGTGGCTGGAAAGTATTGCATATAGCAGATTACAACCTGTTTTGGTATGATATCCGTAAGAATGTTGCAGACCGGGTACAGGCGTTTTTGAAAAAATAAGGTGTTCAGGTGTTTATGTGTTCAAGTGTTCAGGTATTTTGGTGTTGAAGTGTTTTTGAAGAAATAGTGTTCAGGTGTTGAAGTGTTCAAGTGTTCAGGTTTTTGAAATTTGAGTCTTTTGCATTAATGTTAGCCCTTGAAAGCATGCGTGAGTAATTGTATTAACCTGAACACGTGAACACTTAAACACGTGAACACAACAAAAAAACATGGGCGATAGTAATTTAGGAACGGGTTCGCGGATTGAGCACCCGAAGTTTGGGAAAGGTGTTGTGGTTGACGTGGACATGGAATTTTACACCGTATGGTTTAAAGACGGCAACTCAACCCGCGGCATTGCCCGCGATTTTGAGGGCCTTACCGTGCTTGAAAAATCGGCGGCTGACAGCGTGCCCATTACCTTAGAGCATATTAAAAAAGCTATTGCCGAGGTAATTGAAGAAAAAAGCGATTTGCAGGAAATAGTGCCGATTGCCAGCAAATGGTTACACGGTACCCTGATATTAAAGCCGCTGGATAGCAGCCTTCAGAGTAAGGAAATTCCTATTGAGGCATTCTTCCACAAAATTGTAATGTTGCGCGACAGGCTTAGATTACTTGAGCAGAACATTAATGCCCATAAAGTACTTACCGATGCTGAAAAGGTTGACCTGCAACAATATATTACCCGCATTTATGGTTCGCTTACCACTTTTAATGTGCTGTTTAAAAACACGGAAGAGCAGTTTAAGGGGACGGGCGGGGAGAAGTAAGGCTGAACCCGGAGCAGCAGCTTCGCAAGTCGGGAGACTTGCGTTATTTGGTGTTCCAGGTCGGCCGCCTGCGGCGGAAGACCTGGAACAACGGGCAAATTATCGAAAGACACATGCAGTTCTAATTTGCCAAGAGAATCCTTGATAGCTATTTCCCAATAGGAGGCTAAACTGCAATGTCATTGACTTAACAAAAAGTAAGGTCACTTTACCCGCGCCCAAGTGCGACCCTGGATGGGGTCGTATATTTATAGGCCGTATATTGCTATAATCGAGTAGGAAGATAGCCAT
>PMXD01000354.1 GCA_003165895.1 Bacteroidota bacterium
CGGGGGGCGTTCTCGTGGTTGGCATCCCCGCCAACCACCAATGTGCCGCGACAATTTGGTTTGCACCCTGTAGGTGTGGTTTTGCATTAAACCTTTGTTACTTAGTTTTGTTTATCACAAAAACATTACGCACTATGTCATCAACCGTCAGACATTCAGAAACTTATAAAATTGCCGGTGATATTGAAATTAACCGCCTGGGGTATGGTGGCATGCAGTTAACCGGTACCGGCGTTTGGGGCGATGCTGAAGACCGCAGCAATGCAAAAAAGCTGTTGCAGCAAGCGGTGTCCTCCGGTGTAAATTTTATTGATACTGCCGATTCTTATGGGCCGCATACTAATGAAACTTTAATTGCAGATGCCTTACATCCTTACGCAAAGGGATTACTGATTGCAACAAAAGGCGGTTTTGAAAGAAGCGGCCCCGGTAAATGGGAAATAAATGGCCGTCCTGAACATATAAAGGCCGCCATTGAAGGAAGCCTGAAGCGTTTAAAACTTGAACAGATTAGCCTGTGGCAACTTCACCGGTTCGATCCCAGGGTGCCTGTTGAGGAAACATTGAAGCCGGTTGCCGATGCAGTAAAGGCAGGTAAAATAAAATATGCAGGCCTTTCAGAGGTTGATATAGCGCAGGTTGAAAGAGCAGAAAAGGTGTTGCCCATTGTGTCTGTTCAAAATCTTTATAACCTGGGCGACAGGCATTGGGAGGCACTGGTTGATTATACGGCTAAACGCGGCATGGCTTTTATTCCCTGGTATCCGCTGGCGTCCGGGCCTGGAAAAATGGCCGATAAAATAAATGCGATAGCTGAAAAGCATCAGGCTACCACTGCACAAATTGCACTGGCGTGGCTGTTAAAGCGCTCGCCCAATATTTTGCTTATTCCCGGCACTAAATCAATTGAACACCTGCACCAAAATCTGGCCGCAGGAAGAATCGAATTGAGCGATGATGAATTTGCGGAATTATCTAAATAACTGATTTCATTCTTACACTTGATATTCGTCATGGGCACTTAACTGCTTTTTCTCTATTTTTAGAATGACTATCCGCGTGATTACCTAATTAATGGCTAAANNAGGAAAAGAAGGAAAGGCTTTAGCCGTTAACGTATTTAGGTAATCATGCAGATAGTCATTATTTTTAGATTGAGTAATTGATCTTCAGCCATTGCGGGTTGAACTCATTTACCGGCAAGCAGATATTGTTCACCTCTAACAAATAACATTTAAATGGAATACAAGGATTATTATAAAACAATGGGTGTTTCAAAAAGCGCTACCACGGACGAAATAAAAAAAGCTTTTAGAAAACTAGCGGTTAAGTATCACCCCGATAAAAACCCTGGCGATAAAAAAGCTGAAGAGAAGTTTAAAGAGATTGCGGAAGCCAACGAGGTATTAAGCGATCCCGTAAAGAGAAAGAAGTATGATGAGCTTGGTGCTAACTGGAAAGAATATGAGCAGCAACAGGCATCAGGTGGCAATTTCTACGGAGGGCAGCCGGGCCGGGGAAGGACAGGCGGTGGGTTCAGCCAGGAAGATTTTGGCGGTGGCGAAGGTGGCTTTTCTGATTTTTTCGAAAGTATATTTGGCGGAGGGGGAGGAGGTTTTAGTGGTTTTGGAGGTTCTGGCAGAAAAACCAACAGGCCTTCCAAAGGCCACGACCTGCAAACAGAAATGGATATTTCTTTGGAGGAAGCCTTTCATGGCGGCCCTAAACAAATATCGCTTAACGGGCAATTATTAAAGCTATCGCTGCAGCCGGGCATTCGTGAGGGACAGGTAATCCGGTTAAAAGGAAAAGGTGCCGAGGGTGCAAACGGCGGCGGTAGCGGAGATTTGCTTATTGCCATTCACATTGCCAAACATGCAAGATTTGAAGTAAAAGGGAACGACCTTTATTTTGATGAGCCTGTTGACCTTTATAAGGCGGTTTTAGGTGGCAAAATTCCGGTTCAGCTAATAGATAAACAAATTATGATGGATATACCTGCCGGCACCGACAGCGATAAAAAATTCAGGCTGAAAGGAATGGGTATGCGCTTGTTCGAAAAACCGGATGCAAGAGGAGATGCATACGTGCGGATAC
Organism: Bacteroidota bacterium; assembly: GCA_003165895.1. Classification (GTDB taxonomy): domain Bacteria; phylum Bacteroidota; class Bacteroidia; order Chitinophagales; family LD1; genus Bog-950. Next base: position 2,098 of record PMXD01000354.1, read on the forward strand.
AGATAAAAGTGCCCAAAACGCTTACTGCACAGGAAAAGGAATTGTTTGAACAGTTAGCTAAAGGTAAATTGTAATAATGTAGGTTTGGATTACAAAAGCTTTTGTAAAGGAAATTAGCATAAAATGTATGCTGTTTTTCATCTTTTTTATTGCCGTCTGCTTTAGCTGACGGGTGGTTCTGGATAAGAAACACGGCTTTAGCCACAGTGCCTTTTGGCTAAAGCCATTTGGGGGGCAATCATTAACCGTCAGCTAAAGCAGACGGCAATAAAATACAAAATATTACCTACCAAAATAGTCGTTATCGTTCTAATCCATAACTCACGGCCATACTAAACTTTATCCTGTTCTAATGCATTTACTGCTTTAGCGCTCAATCCTTTTATAATAGGCAGCAGTGTACCAAACCGTGGGTCTTTAGTATGGCCTTGTTTCCAGCGTGCATAAATTTGTTGCGCAATAACCGCGTTTTTATAAAGCCCGAAAATGTAATAAAACAGCATGTTTGAAACGTCGCGCCCGCTTTTACCGGCATACCTGGCTATTACTTCCTGGCGGGTAAGGTTGCCGGGCAACCAGGTTAAATTAAAAAACTTTATTTCGTCCGTATCACCCGCCTCACTCCAATATGCCAGCGTACCGCCCAGGTCCATCAATGCATCTCCGACAGTTGCCATTTCCCAATCCAGTACGCCAACAATATCGGCAAGGTTATCGGGGTTCATTACTACATTATCGTATTTATAATCGTTGTGTATAAAAGAGGCATGTTGCGCCGATGGAATATTCGCTTTTAACCAATCTGCAATTTTATCCAGGCTTTCAATCTTATCAGTTTCTGAATTGTAATAACGTTTTATCCAGCCCTCAACTTGTCGTTGTACATAGCCTTCGGGTTTTCCTAATTGTAATAACCCTGTTGTTTCAATATTCAGCCCATGCAGCGTTACCAGATTATCGATTAATGCTTCAGAACTTGCACGCAACGTCTGGGCAGGTAGTTGCATTTTAGGAGCATTGGTGGCGCGAAGTATCACGCCTTCTATGCGGTCCATAATATAAAACGGCGAATCCATTACACTCAGGTCTTCGCAAAAACTAACAGGTGTAGGCACTTTATGGTAAACCGGTTTCAATAAGCTCAGCACTTTAAATTCGCGCCCCATGTCGTGCGCCGATTTAATGTTTGCCCCAAAGGGCGGCCTGCGCAATACATAATCTTTAACGGCCGTTTTTAAACAATAAGTAAGGTTCGAAAATCCTCCTGCAAACTGTGTTATTTCCAATACTTCGCCAACATGAGGTGCATTATCTTTTAAATATAAATTCAGTTTTTGCAGGTTTAACTCCTCGCCCTTACGTACGTTAGTTGAATTATCTGTTTGATACAAACTCATAATTTTCTTTTTGCTTTTACATCCAGGCCATAGTTTTTTAAAATGCTTAAAGCAAGGTTTTGTTTGTGAACTTCATCGGCTCCATCCCAAATCCTGGCCCCTCTCTCGTGACGGTATAAACCCGAAAGGATAGTATCATCTGAAACCCCCAATGCGCCATGCACCTGAATGGCCCTGTCTAGCACCTGTAGCATTACATTAGCCACATAAAATTTTATAGCTGATATCTGATCGCGCACATTAGCTGCACCATGGGTATCAATGCTATGGGCGGTGCGCAAAACTAACAGTCGTGAGGCATCAATTTCAACACGGCTTTCAGAAATAAAACCCTGTATAAATTGTTTCTCACCAAGCGCAATGCCGTCTTCAATTTCGCGCGTTGCGGCGTAACTGCACATCATATCAAATGCACGTTCAGCAATGCCCACCCATCTCATACAATGATGTATTCTGCCGGGCCCTAACCTCTCCTGAGCAAGTTTAAATCCTGTACCGGCCTCGCCAATAAGGTTCTCAACCGGTACTTTGCATTGGTTAAAACGAACTTCAGCATGGCTGGCCCAGCCACTTCCTTTTTCGCCCATTACGTTAACATTGCGTACTATTTCAAAACCGGGAGTGTTAGTTGGTACAACTATCATACTTGCCCGCTTATGACGTGCTGCTTCAGGGTTAGTTGCTGCCATTACAATTGCAAAAGCAGCACCTTCTGCACTACTGGTAAACCATTTATGCCCGTTAATGACAAAATCGTTTCCATCACGCACTGCGGTTGTACCCAGCTTAACCGGATTTGAACCCGCATACTCAGGCTCGGTCATTGCAAAGCAACTGCGTATTTTGCCCTCCAGTAACGGATGCAAAAATTGCTTTTTAATTCCCTCTGTAGCAAATTTGCTCAGTAGTTCCATATTGCCTATATCCGGGGCCTGGCAATTAAAGGTGTAATGTCCGTAAAGCGGGGCGGCGGCGAGTGCCTCGCTAACCTGGCCAAATTCGCATAAGCTTAAACCAAGGCCCCCCTCATTTTGAGGCAAATGTAAACCCCACAATCCTGCAGCTTTAACCAGTTCTCTTTTTTGTTCAAGAACTTTAGCAATTTCAGCAAAAGGCCGGTGCAAATACTCCTCTTCAAGCGGAAGTAATTCTGTTTTTACAAAATGTTTTATCCGGGGCAGTAGTTCATTCAGGCGAACGGTACCAAATACTTCTTCCATAATAATTAAGTTTTTGACTAAATAACAATGTGATATTAGCAATACCAGGGCAATCGGATCTGGAAAATTTTTGACCTCATTTAAATGGTTANNTTTAGACCCGATTGCCCTGTTAGCAATACCGCATGAATGCCTGAAAATTATTTTTGCCTTTAAATTTATAATTTAATACAATTTTAAACAACCTTTACACCCGGAGCAGAGAAATTTTTAACCCTCTAAAATTAATACTATGCCAAAATCAGCAACGGCCGTTTGGAACGGTTCAGGTAAAGAAGGAACAG
>PMXD01000259.1 GCA_003165895.1 Bacteroidota bacterium
AAATAGTTTTTAGAGGTGCCCTATATTAAACAGGTTACTGCTTTGCGCCGGAAAAGTTTGCGGCCCCGAAATTATCTGGTAGGTTAACGGAAATATCCCCTTGCTGCTATCTGCCTGAAATTGCACCCAGGTGCTATCCTTACAACTAAATTGTGCCGCAGTTGTAATTGCTGGCCGCTGATAAGGTGGAATATTAACAGTGTCATAAATAATCCAGCACGATTGATTTTGGTTGGCGAAATAGAAATTTCCGCTATATGGGTTATAGTAATTTATCATGATTACATATTTACCGGCATCCAGGTATGCCAGCGTATCTCTAAAATTTGGGTTGTATTCTGAGCTGTAACTAAAGTATCCCTGGTAGGCAGTATCGCCGGTAGTTAAATTTATGGCCAGTATAGTGCCGGTACTGGTTTTATCCATGGCTGTATCGCGTGGCGTTGAAAGGTGAATAATTATTTTGTTTTCGCCCGGGCAGCCTTTGATATAACTTACGTTGTAATTATCGCTGGCAACCATTGCAGGGGTAATGGTAAAGCTATCTTTTATGGCATTGCCGCAATTATCAAAAACCTTATAGGTGTAAGTGCCAATTCCCAAATTACCTATAGCAAAGTAACCTTGGGTGGGTATAATATTTACGTTATAAACCAGGTTATCGGAATATACATAACCAGGTGCGGTGCTTGAAATTTGTGGCGGTCCGGTAAGAAGTTGCAAGGTAGGAACGTCAGGAAAGTTGGTGTAAGAAATACCTATTCCGGATGTTGAATCAAGGCAATGAAAATAAGGGGTAATAGTAAGGGTGATGGATGGGGTAAATACGGTATCAGGTGGCCAGATAAATTTGGTTGTAAACGTATTGCCGCAGCCATCTGTAATGTGAAAGATGTACGTATGGCCTGGCAGTCCACCTTCCATCGCTCCCCCGCTTACAGAAGTAGCATTGGCCTGATAGGTAGCCCCGGTTGCAGAATCGGTGAATGAATAGCTGACCGGGTTAGCGAGGATAGTATTTGCCAAAATTAAATAAGCGCTTACAACCTGATTACAGTTTTGGTATGTAATACTGAACTCCGGTTGAAAAGTGAATTGAGGTACAATTTCCTGAATACAGGTAGTATCATGGCAGCCGTTAATAAGACAAACGGTGATGATATCGCCATAACCCACACCCGGCACGGTAGTTACTATAGTACTATCTCCGTTATTCAAATTGAAGTACCGGGTTAGGTTGCTGTTTTGGGTAGATATAAGCATAGTTACAGCCGATATACCCCCTGAATTATTAAAAACCGCGAAGGAAATATCTGTGGAATAACAGGCGCTGATGAAATTTTAAATATTGCTTATTACTTGTATACTTGTAGGCGTATTGTTTACAAAGGCTGCATGTACAGCGGTGTTGTTAAAGGCATCGGTTAGCGTTAAAGTGTAGCTGCCTGCTGCCAGGTTTTGGAAAGTATCGCTGCTTTGCGTTATGGCTGCACCGGTAGTATTATTGGTTAACTGCCAAATAAAAGGTGCCAGGCCCGTTTGCGGTTTAAGGCCGCCAGTGATAATGCCATCGGCATTATGGTCGCAACTGGTATTAAATGCCTGCGGCAAAAAATCCGGATATTGATAATTGCCGAAAACTGAAACAAACTGTGTGTCGGCTTCATTGTTAAAGTTGATAACCTGTAGTTCGTAAACGCCGGGTCCAAGGTCGGTAAATGTGTTGCTGTTTTGCAGGGGTACTGTAAGGGGGCCGTCAATAATGCCATATAGCAAGGGAGGGGCACCGGTATGCGCAAACACCGTAAAGCCTCCGCTGTTTACACATGCGCTTGCTGTGGTATTTATGGAATCAATAATAACGCCTGCCTTTAGCCAGTTACACGTAACCAGCAGACAAACCAATACCAGGTACCTGATAAAACATTTCATTCTCCCTACTTTAACAAACTTCGGATTTAAACCCAGGCAGCTATAACGGAAGTAATTTATGTTTATTATTTCGTGAAATATATTAATTTATTTCTAATTAGTTTATTGCGAAACGCCGGGGATGCGTACCAGATTGTCGNNTTGGCTGAAGCCAACGGCAATAAGGGAAAAAGAAGTAGCGACAATTTGATATGCACCCAATGCCGGGTACCTTCAATTACTTTGCCACCACCAGTTTCTTCACCTCCATCACAATCTCATCCGATTTCAATACACAGAAATAAATTCCGCTGTTCATATCATTTGTGTTGAAACTTACTTCATTGGCCTCTGCGGCGACCGGGATAGTTTTTATGGTGCGGCCGCTGATGTCCGTTATTATCAAATCATTTTTTGTATCGGGAGATGAAAGCGTAAACAAAGCATGGCAAATACCCGAAGTTGGGTTGGGGTAAATGGTTAAGTTGGCCACGGCTTTGTTTTCGGCCTCTGTTATACCTAAAGGCCCAACAATACCATTGCAGGTAAGCGCAAAAATACCAAGATCGGAAAGGGCATAGGTAGTATCGCCAAAATTATGCAGGGCGTACACGTTTACACCTTTTAAACCCACATCAGTCCAGGTAGCGCCATGGTCATGCGTGCAATAAATGCCGTAACCAACCGGATTTAAAAAAGATGGCGGGGTGTAGGTAAAAGAGGCAATAATGCCACCGCTGTTATCTGCTGCCACTGCGTTAACCGCAAGGTACCCACCGGCAGTTGCCGGCAGGGCGATACTATTCCAGGTACCTGATTGGTGGTAGAAAAGCCCTGAGCCGGTTATTGCAATCATATTATGATTGGATTCATGGGTAAAGTATGTAACGCTGGCAAACCCGCCTAACCCTGCTGTATCAATTGCCCATTCGGTTCCGTTTACCGGCCTGCTCCAGCAGGTTAAAAGGCTGGCATCACCACCACCCCCAATAAACAATCTGCCATTATCATCTGATGCAATGGCGTCTATATTGTAAAAGAAATCGCTTCTTATATACAGCCCGGCAGTATCAAATGCAAAGGTGCTGCTCCCTGCGCTTTTCTTATATAGCAACTGCACACCAAAGTTACCATGGCCACTCATATACTGGTTGCCATATTCATCTACCCCAAAACTACCGCCACCGCTTATTTGCGATAATCCGGCAGTATCTGGTTGCCAGCTGGTACCGTTGTCGCCGCTTTTCCAGTAGAAGCTGGAGGTACTGGATATATAACCGGTTTCAGAAGAAGTATAAATATTACCAATGGTATCGGCTAAAACTGGCCCGGCATATCCATATCCGTCAGCAGGAAGAACATGAGTAAAGGACGATGCCTGCGGGTCGGTATAAAACAAACCGTTATTGCTGGTTTCAACAAATCTGCCTGTCTCACTTTTAAAAAATCCGTTGAATTGAGTTTCGTGGAGTCCTGTATTTGCTACCGTCCAGGTATTGCCTTCATTGGTTGAAACAAATACACCATAAATAGTAGATGCAGTTAACACGCTATCTCCGGATACACTATTCATAACATTCAGGTAATCTGAATCTACTTCCAGTGAGGTGATGGGGGCATCTATCTCTGCCCAGCTGGCTCCGGCGTCTGTACTGCGGTATAACTGCGCGCCGCCATTGGCTACCAGGTAAACATTGCCAAACGCATCGTCCGATAATTTTCCACCAAGCGCACCATTGATGTTGGTATTGCTTTGTGTCCAGGTATTGCCTGTATCTTTACTACAGTAAACGCCATTACCGTAGGTGCTTATAAAAAAGCGGTTAAACCGGTCAATGAAAAGATTGGTAGGTAATTGACCTCCGGGGAAATTAGCTGTTGACCATGTGCCCGAATTAGCATCCTGCCTGTATAATTCAACAGTACCTGATGGTGAATAAAAGGCATAGGCATTATGAAAAGTATCTACTGCAAGGCCGATAAAATAATTGAACGGGGCTGCGCCTGTATCCATTTGCCAGCTTTGTCCGCCATTGCGCGAAATATCAATGTTACCATCGGTTGTGAGCAAATACAAGGCATTTTGTCCTGCCAGCTTGCTATATGCAAATTGCGTGTAGTTAGTATCTCGGCCAAGCACTGCCGGTGCGCTTATTCCTGACTGCGATGCAGTACTAAGTGCAATAGTGCCGTCCTGGTAAATAATGTAAAACTGGTTTCCACCGGGTTTATTTACGAGGCCCACTATTGGTGGATTAAGGCTATCGGATGCCAGGCTAAAGGAAACATCATTCCAGCTAAGGCTGTTGACGTTGCTGTTGCGGGGCAAAAGAAGCGCCCATGATACGTGGCTTATCTTATTTATCAGGTTGGGCACTACCAGTATGCTGCCATCGCCCGATGGAAGTTGTATCTGGATGCTTGTAGCAACGTTGCTTTCGGAGGGAGTTGGGACCTGGGCTTTAGCTGCACCTGCGAAAAGTGTAATAACGAAAACAACTGCCAGGCGAATTATTAAAGATAGTTTCATATCCATGTATTTTAGGGGTGTTATGGGATGCGTGTAATAGAAAGCAACATAGCGAAAAAAGGCCAAACCCTTTTTTAAATCATGGTTTTATATGCCAATTAACCGGTAAGCATTTAATCCGGGTCAAAGTTATTACACCCCATTTCAAAAGGTAGCGCCAGGTAACGAAATGCGGAATTGGCGTTACAAACGGTGGTTTCTGATGCCCCGCAAATTTTCCTTCCTCACTAACCGGTAATTCCGCAAACGTGCTAAAGGCATTTTTAACTATTGATGTATTGTTTACGTATCCTTAACATAAATTTAATGCATAAATTTGATGGCTTAAATTTTGCCCCAATGAAAAAGGTGTTCTCTGCGATTTTGGCATTAAGTTATTTCTATACCTGTTTTGCCCAGGTAGCCGACCGGTATCCGCTTATTCAATCTCCCAACGAAAACAGTGTTGTTATTGGATGGAATAATGCAACTGCAGGTATCGGAACAGTTAAATGGGGGAATTCGCCAACAACGCTTACCAATATAATTTCGGAACAATCTGCCAATCAGATACACGGTATAACCATCAGCGGCCTGCTGTCTAATACCAAATATTATTACCAGGCAAGTTGCGGCAGCTTTCAGAGTAGTGTAGAATATTTTTATACCGCTAAACCTGATAGTGTAAGGCAAATGGATTTTGTGGTGTATGGCGATTGCGGGTTTAACAGCGCCCAGCAAGACCAAATATCTGCATTGATGGCCACACAAGCGCAGGACTTTGGTTTAGTGGTTGGCGATGTTGACCAGATTTTGGGTGATAATTACGACGTGAATTATTTTCCTCATTATACCAACATGACCAAACATACATGTCATTTCACGGCGATCGGAAATCATGATATTATGACTAATAATACCAACTACACCGATGCTTTTATTTTGCCTCATAATAACCCGGCAAATACTGAATTGTATTATTCGTTTACCTGGGGCAATGCCAAATTTATAGCACTGGATGGCAACATTGATTATACTGCAGGCTCGGCGCAATACATCTGGTTGCAAAACGAGTTAAAATGTAACGACCGGGAGTGGACGTTTGTTTTCTTCCACCAACCGCCATGGAGTAATGCCTGGGATATTTCGTATTACATCCCGTTAACACCGTTCTTTTTATACCAGGGCAATACGGATATGCGCACCAGTATAGTGCCTTTGTTTGAGCAATACCATGTAAATTTTGTTTTAAATGGCCATACCCACGATTATCAGCGCGGTGCGCTGAATGGGGTTAATTACTTTATTGCCGGTGGTGGCGGAACCTCTACTCCGGATGTCAATACCAACAGCAATTCACCCAATATTCAATACGAGCAGGACTTGAATAACTACATGAAGTTTTCAATTGATCATGACACGGCCCGGTATTATACTTACGATTTAAACGGGAACAAAATTGACTCGGGCGTTTTTACAAAAAACTTTACACCATATCAGGCAGCGTTGGCAACAATTAATGTCGCCTGTAACGGTCAGCAAACCGGTAGCGCGCAAATAGTTGTTACAGGACCTAAGGCCCCGTATTCTTACCTCTGGAGCAATGGCGCAACTACTGACTCTATCAGCAATGTGGCTGCAGGTGAATATCAACTTACGATTACAGATGTGAATGGCTGTGTTAAGGCGGACAGCGCTTCTATACTTCAAACCAATCCGGTTGTTGTGCAGAGCACGGTTAGTAATGCCAGCTGTCCCGGTTTTGCTGATGGCATTATTGTGGCCAACTGCACCGGGGGCACCCCTCCTTATCAATATAACTGGTCCACCACTGATTCTTTAAATCATTTGAGCAGCGGAAATTATACGTTAACAGTACTTGATGTAAACAACTGTTCGGTGCTGAAAGACTTCGCTATACAAAACACAGGTGGCCATATTACCCCGGTATTATCGGTGCAAAATAGCGACAGCATAGTATGCAAATACGACAGCGTCAGGATTGATGCCACACAAGATTTTAGCGTTTATAACTGGAATTCAGGGGCCACTTCCCCGTTTGTTTATGCGCATAGCGGAGGGGCTTATTACTTACAAGCTACCGATAGCTTTGGATGTGTTGTAAATTCTGATACAATGAAGCTTATAAGCGATTCGGTGCCGCATTTGCAGCTTAGTTATACAACGTACAACCTGGCCGTAATTTTAAATGCGGATGAAACGGGATTAGGGTTTTACCATTGGAATTTTGGTAACGGCTATTCAGCAACCGATACAGGTTCTGGTATTGTTTATATATATCCGGCCCCGGGCACCTATACTATTACCTTGGTTACGCAACACTATTGCGGTGCTGATACGGTATCAACAACGGTTCAGGTGCCGGTTAGTTCTACAGGGGTTAATGATTTAACTGCTGATGTGAGTATAAGCTTAGCCCCGAATCCTTTCCATAACCAAACGGTTGCTTCTATTATCCATAACCCCGATATTTCTTACCACGCAGTTATATACAGCTTAGACGGTAAAATGGTGCAGGACCTGGGTGAACATTCCGATAATATGCTTACCATCTCGGGAACTGAGCTTGCCGCCGGAGAATATATTTTGATGGTATATTGCGGCCATGTAAAGGCCCCATTAAAATTGGTGGTTGAGTAGAATGGAAATAAGCAGAAGGTTTAATTTATTGCTCCTCTCTATGTTTTGTTGTGGTTGTTTGTATGCGCAAACTCAACAACAAGCCGTTCATATAAAAGTGAAGCCATGCCTGTTTAAAGGCAAGTGGCAACTGGTTCAAACATTTTCTTTAGGAGCACTGCACCAGGTAAAGAAGGATGAGTATGACGGGGTGATTTGCTTCCGTTCATTCCATCGCTATTACGAGGAGGTAAATTACGAAAGCAATCATTGGATTATTGAAGGCAAATGGCGTGTTAACCGGAAGAAAGCAACACTCGAACTTACTGAAAGAAATTATATTTTAGGGAAACTGGAAGACCACCCCAAGGATATAATTTTTGATATCATTCAATCTGACAAGAAGAGCTGGACAGGTGGTAATACCGATAGAGGCCACGCTGTAAAAGTCTTTTACAGCCGGATACCCAAACACTGAAAAACTGTTTCAAATCCCAATAGCGCTAATAGCCATTGTAATGAGCAAAGTCTTCCACATCGCGCCTTACCCGTAAATATTTAAACGGTTTTACCGGGTAACCCAGGCGGAATGAAATGGCAATCATTAAGTGGGCCGGAATATTGAGCATCTTCTTTAATTCCTTTTCAACTTCATAATTGCTGAGCGAGCTTACTACATGAAACCCAAGCCCCAGTGATTCTGCCATTAGCCACATATTCTGCATCATACAGCCTAAACTCATAATACCCAAAAAGTCGCCTTCAGATGCCGGGGCACGGCGGTTAGGGTCGTAAACAACAAGCAGTAGTACCGGAGTTTCCATTAACTGGTCGTGGCTGTTATGGGCATCGTTGTCAGTGATATCCTTTTCAGTCACATTCGGATTTCGCCAGGCGGGAGGAAACATAGTGCCCAATACACCGGTCTTCCTTTTCCGTAGTTCCTCAACTGAAAATGAAAGCTGTTTATAATTCTCGCGCACAAAGGTGATAGATGTGGGGTATTTTATTTTGTGGATGTCGGCCAGTATTTTTTTGTCATCTACCACCACGATGTCAAAGTTCTGCATGTTATGTGCAGTAGGCGCCCAGCGGGCCGCTTCCAGCACTTTTTTTAAATCCCTTTTAGGTATTGGCTTTGAAGCATTGAAAGGTACCCTGGTTGATTGCCTTTCTTTTATCAGTTTAAGTAAGTCGTCCATAGCTAAAGGTTTAATATTTTAATAAATTAATCGTTCATTTTTAATACAGCCCTGAAATGGACTTTTGAGGTCATCATTTTTTCGTAAGCCAGGGCTACCTGCTCAAGCGGAAAAACTTCTATCATGGGTTTCACTTTTGCCAGCACGCTAAACCTTAGCGTATCATCAATATTTCCGCCTGCAAAACCACCAATAGAGCAGCCGCTCAATAACATGAGGGGCGAAAACTGCAATGGCTCATAAGCCGCAGTTACAATTATCATTTTGCCACCATAACCTAATGCCCCCACCAGTGCCGAAATAGCTTTGCTATTGGGCGCAAGGCAGAGTATAACCTTTGCTCCACCCATTTTTTTCAATTCTTTAGTTGCATCGGTAGTATTGGTATCAATATAAACGTGGGCGCCTAACTGGTAGGCCAAAGCCTCTTTATCTTTACTGTGTGAAAGAACCACGGTTTTAAAACCCAGCTTAGCGGCATATTGAACCGCGAGATGTCCCAGCCCCCCTAATCCATGAATTGCAACAACATCGCCGCCTTTAGCACCACTGCTTTCCAGTGCGCCAAAGGTGGTACGGCCTGCACAAACCAAAGGTGCCGCCTCAAGGCTGTTGAGTTCTTCAGGTATGTGTACTAGCACTTCGGCATGGGCAACCATATATTCGGCATATCCGCCATCCATTGAAATGCCGGTGGTAAGTGATTTTTCGCAACCGTAAAAATTACCCCGGCTGCATGCGGCGCATTTAAAACAATGGCCACCATGCCATCCTACACCTACTCTTTGGCCTAACTTCCAGCGCTCAGTGCCAGTACCCAGTTTGGCAATGGTTCCTACTACCTCATGGCCGGGTATACGGGGGTATTGGATGCCGGGAAACTGCCCTTCTTTAGTTACCGCATCGCCGTGGCAAATTCCGCAGGCCTGTACTTTAATAAGCACTTCATTTTCTTTAGGCTCAGGTATTTCCCGCTCAACTAATTCAAAATCCCCATGTGGTGCACTTACCTGAATTGCTTTCATCTTTGCCATAAAACTTAAATTTTCAGCGTCACTTTCTGATAATTCAAAAAAATGCCTGTGAACTATTCGTTCGTTAATATCACCTTCAAAGCCTTTTCCTTATCGGCATGTCCAAACGTTTCGTAAGCGTTTATAATATCGCTCAGTTTAAAGTGGTGCGTTATCAGTTTGTTGGGCTCCAGCTTTTTTGACTGCACCGTTTTAAGCAACAGGGGAGTGGTAACCGTATCAACAAGCCTGGTAGTAATAGTTATGTTTTTCGACCAGAGTGTTTCCAGGTGCAGTTCAGCACTTTTGCCGTGTACGCCTATGTTAGCAATAACACCTCCTGCCCCAATAATTTGCTGGCACAATTCAAACGTTGCGGGTATGCCCACTGCTTCAATGGCGGTGTCAACGCCTTTGCTGTTTGTGAAGCTGTTTATCTTGTCAACCGCGTTTTCAGTTTTATTATTGATGGTATGTGTAGCCCCGAAGGTTTTTGCTACTGCCAGCCGGTTATCATCGGGGTCTATCATAATTATTTTGGCGGGCGAATAGAATTGGGCTGTCAAAAGCGCGGCTAATCCAATAGGGCCGGAACCAATTATGGCTACTGTTGAGCCGGGCTGAACGCGGCCGTTTAGCACCCCACACTCAAAACCGGTTGGTAAAATATCACTCAGCATAACCAGCGCTTCTTCATCAGCGCCGGCCGGGATAGGGTAAAGGCTTGTATCAGCATATGGTATTCTTACATATTCGGCCTGTGTGCCATCTATCAGGTGGCCCAATATCCAACCGCCGTTTTCGCAATGCGAATACATGCCCTTGCGGCAATAATCGCATTTGCCGCACGAGGTTATGCAGGATATTAAAACGTGGTCGCCCTTTTTGAAGCTGGATACTGCACTTCCGGCTTCCTCTATAATACCTACCCCTTCGTGGCCAAGTATTCTGCCGGGTGTTACTTCGGGCACGTCACCCTTCATAATATGCAGGTCAGTACCGCAAATAGTGGTTTTGTAAATTTTGATTATTGCGTCCGTGGCATCTTTAATAACCGGTTTCGGTTTTTCCTCCCAGGCTTTTTGTCCGGGGCCGTGGTAAACAAGAGCGTTCATTTTCATGCATTTTATTTAGATAGCTAAGCTACCCTGTGAACTAATGGGAAACAATGATGGGGATTAGCGCTCTATTTGATTTCGGTCAACTGAGTGCCTGCTTTGCAATTGGTCTTTTGCGGAAAACAGTCAACTCGTCCCGCCCCGATTGCATCGGGGCATCATGCTCTTTGAAAAAAAGGTAAGGGAACAGCCAATACAAATGCCGACTTCAGATTTATCGAAGAGGTCTATTAACTTTTGCGGATTTACGCCATTTAAAAGAATCTCAGGATTTGGGGTGGTAGCAATTGTCTTCATGGTAAAAAAAAGAGAAGCCGCTATCCGCGACCTCTCTTTCAAATTAACCCAAGAAGTTTTGACTTTCAGAAATTTACATTTTTATAAAAGGTTTTACCACCATTATACCGGTGTTATATAGTTTGATAAGGTAGTTGCCCGCATCTAAACCGGTAAGTGATACATTGGTTGTATAATCTGTTAATTTATAGGTAGCTACTATCTGGCCGGTAATGGTCACTATGTCAACATACACATTGTCTGTAGCTGCTATATTTTTAATTACCAGGTTATTGGCGGCCGGGTTTGGATATATCTCAAAGTTACTATCTTCTGTTACTTGTTTTATTGCAGTTGTAGTATCGCTAACGTATTCTGGTGTTCCAAATACTGCAAAAGGGCTAAAAGAAGTAATGCCGTTTCTTTGCAAACTGAAATATCCATTGGCCTGTGCATTTGCTGCAATGTAAGTGCTTTGGTCCCAGGCGCCGTTTGTATAATGGGCAATATAAGCCGAATCAGTGTTAAAACTGTTTACCTCCACTGCTGATGACCACGTTGTCATCAGGTTAACGTTTACGTTTGAGGTAAATGTCGGTTCAACCATCCATGTTGCATTTACCAAACGATGACTGGCGCTTAAACCGGCGCCGGTAGTTCCCTGCGCAAGCACGCCACTGTCTACCGAAGTATATACTAATCCTCCATCTGAACCTGCGTTTAACTGCATTGCAACCGGCACATAATAAGAGCTGGTGCCCACCGGAAAGTTAACCCATGAGGTATTTCCCTGGGTCAGATACAATCCCAGTGCTCCGCTTCCGCCTGCAATAATGTAAGCTGAACTATCAGCGCCGGTTATAGAACCGCCATTAGCAATTATCAAAGTATCGTTACCGATATTAATGGTGCCCACGCTTAATACCAGGTTGCTGTCCACTGTAAGGTTTGACCCCAAAGCAAGGCTGCCGGTAGCGTGTAACCAAAAATTATTTACGGTGTTTGCGCCTTTTGTAAAGTTAAGTCCACCTGAAAGAGAACCGGTGCTGTTTATACTGATATTTGACATGTTGTTCGAACTTATGGTGGCATTTCCACCGGCGGCTATGTTTCCGGTAACGCCAAGGTTATGGTTATTCAAAACAAGCAGTCCGCTTTGCAAACTCAATGTGTTCGCAACATTCAGGTCAGACCCCAGCACAACGCTATCCTGGCTGCCAGTGATAAGTTCAAAAGTGCCAATTGTTCCTGCTAAATTAATCTGGCTGCTTAAACTGTTATGAGTATTTATTATAAGTGCTGTTGCCGTATTTACTATCAGCTGTCCGGCGCCAGTCAAATTTCCGGTTAATACCAAAGAGTCCTGGCTGATATTCAGCTGACTTCCTGTTGAAAGGCTGAGAACTCCGTTAACGGCAAGTATTGTTCCAAGCGTTACAGAACTGTCTGCATCTATGTTTATAGTAAGATTATGCAACACTTGCCCACCCGCCGAGAAATTGACCGGGGTGGTAAGACCTGCCGGTGTATTAATAATCAAATCAGAAGAATCGGTGCCGCTAAAGCCGCCTGAGCCGATTGTAATACCTGAAATAGTTAAGCTTGCATTTCCAATATTCAGTGTTCCACTGGTAAGCGCCAGGGTATCCATTATATTTAATTGCCCACCAATTAAAGCCTGGCTACCAATACCTGTATTTATGATCAGGTTACCAACGGAACTTCCGCTCGCAAAATTTAACGGGCCACCGGTTCCTGACGTTGAACTAATTGTAACAGATGAAGGGGCGATGGTTGAAATATTGCCATTTCCTGTAACTGCTCCTGAAACGGTGAAAGAAAATCGCCCAACATTTAAGGTTCCGCTTTGAAGATTTAATTGGCTGGAAACGGTCATGGGGCCGTGAACACTTACTGTATGGCCCTCCCCGATATTTATGTTTAACACACCCAATGAACCGGATACGTTAATAGGCGATATAATGTCTTCATCTGTATTATAGGTGAGCACCGTGTTATTGTCTGTTACCAATCCTCCCTGGCCGATTGAATTGCCATAAATAGTAAGTGAATCTCCACTAATATTAAGGGCAGCGTAACCAACCAGGTTTAGCATGCCATAAATTGTCAGGTTGGATCCCAGAGTTGCAAAAAAGCCAAAACCTGTATTTATGGTTAGGTTGTTTACTTTCTGCCCGCCAGGGGCAAAATTAATGGTGGTTAAGCTGTTAACGGTTATATTAGAAAGACTGTCGCCGCTTAATGTGCCTGAGCCACTTATTTCTGCATTTATTGTCAGGTTTATTGAGTCAAAGCTGAGGATGCCGGTTATCAGATTCAGGGAATCCATGATAGTAAGATTGCCACTGATATGTGCATAACCGTTGGCGCCTGTATTTACTATAAGGTTAAATACTGTACTGCTATCGCCAAAATTCAATGGCCCGGTTATTCCCCCTGCGGTATTGATATAAATATTCGATAGCGCGGATGATTGAATATTTCCAATACCTCCCGCAGCTACCCCGCCATTAATAGTTAAAGTATTGGGTCCAACAACCAGGCTTCCGCTATCAAGCGCAAGAATGCCATTGGTAGTAAGGTTAGAACTCATGGTTACCGTATTTCCTGAGGGGACAGCAATGATGATGTTATTAACCCCGGTACCCGATAGTTCAATACCTGTAATTGCTGATGCTGTTGTATAGGTTACATTGTAAGGCGAACCCAGCATTAAACTACCACCGTTCACTGTTAACAAGCCTCCCGAAATATTGATATTGGAGCCAGTAGAAAGTGTAATACCACCTGTCGTGTAAACGTTCAGAATACCCGAAGCAAGGTTTAATGTATTTGTTACAGTTACCATAGCTACCAGTTGAAGGCTTGCTATAGCGTTGGTGAGGGTATCCAATACAGCGGTGCCTGAAAAAGCCATTACCGCTCCGGTTTGGAGATTAAGAGAAGCTAAGTTAACACTGCCATTAGCGCCACCAGTTAAGGTTGCCAGGCTACCAACCGAAAGTAATATCCCTGAATTGGAAGCTAAGGTGCCCTCTATGTCCAGGGATGATAAGGCACTCGTAAAAGTTGCGCTGTTATCAAGCGTTACAATAATACCGGCAGGAATAATAACTGCATCAGTAGTAATGTTAAAAGACGGTGCTGTACCTCCTGCCCAGGTTGAGCTGCTGCTCCAGTTGCCGGAGGTAGATGCTGTATAAGTTGCGGCAAACGATGATAATGCTGAAAATATAGCTATCAATACCAGGCCGGTTATCTTATTGAAAATGTTGATTTTTTTCATGGTTTGTTAATTGAATAAATTGCGATTAACTATTTTTTTTTACTAAACTTTAGATGCCATCAAAAATAAGTTCATACTGGCTTAAGCAGTTACACAATTATTTTTAAAAGTTACATCATTCACATATTGAAGAACAGTTTTCATTGTTTTTATTTGTTGAATAATGCAATTGATGTACCATTAATTTTTGAGAACCTGCTGCCTTGTTAAAAGCCGAATATTGTGGAGATATTTGCCTTAAATGAGAAACTTTTCACCTTCCGGCAAATGCTTTTAACTGCGCTAATGGCGGGATGCATAACATATTGTCGCTCGCCGGCAACCACGGATCAACCCCGAAAGGGTGAGAGAAACCCTTTCGGGGTGTGCGCGACAATTTGTTACGCATCCTAATGGCGTTTATGGTTCCTTAACCATAATTTAATGTTTACCTTCGCTATATTACTATACCGCCAATGAAAAAAGTATTATACCTCTTGCTGTTTTTAGCCGTTTTTCGTAGCAGTCACGCACAGGTTGCAGATAGGTATCCCTATATCCAATCGCCCGATCAAAACAGCGTAATTATTGCCTGGAATACGGCCGCCTCCGGTATAGGAACGTTAAACTGGGGGGCATCGCCCGGCGCCCTGACTAATACAATAAGCGATGTGGCATCAATTCAAACACATGCACTTACTATAACAGGCCTTCAACCAAATACTAAATACTATTACCAGGCTCAGACTGTCAGCGACAGTTTTAAATCAGCTGTTGAATATTTCTATACTGCAAAACCGGATAATGTAAGGCAAATGGATTTTGTGGTTTACGGCGATTGTGGTTTTAATACCGCCCAGGAAGATAGTATATCGGCACACATGGCTGAAATTAATCATGATTTTGGCATAGTGGTGGGTGATGTTGACCAGTATTTTGGCGTTGATTACGATGTTGACTACTTTCAGCATTACACCAGTATGACAAAGAATATTTGCCATTTTACCACCATTGGTAACCACGACACACTTACTAATCAAACCAATTATACCAGCCAGTTTTATTTGCCGCATAACAATCCTGCCAATACTGAATTGTATTATTCCTTTACCTGGGGCAATGCCAGATTTATAGCGCTGGATGGAAACATTGATGTTACAGTTGGTTCAGCTCAATACAACTGGTTTGAAAACGAGTTAAAGTGTAACACCAGCGAGTGGGTTTTTGTGTTTTTCCACCAGCCGCCATGGACCAATGCCTGGGATATATCGTACGATATTCCTTTTCAATACTGGTACCAATATCAGGGTAATACAGATATGCGTACCAGCCTTGTTCCTCTTTTTGAGCAGTACCATGTAGATGCTATTCTGAACGGCCATGCGCATGATTATCAGCGCGGGGTATACAACGGAGTGCATTATTTTATTGCCGGTGGCGGTGGTACTACTACGCCTGATACCCACACTAACAGTAATTCTCCGGATATTCAATACGAGCAGGATGTAAATAACTTCATGCATTTTTCTATCAATGGCGATTCCGTTCATTTTTATGCGCTGGGATTAACCGGTGCAGCTATTGACTCGGGTAGCTTTACTAAAACATATGTTCCTGCGGCTGCAACTATTACCTCGCGCAATGTAGGTTGTGGAACAAGTAATAACGGGAGTGCCGTGGTTACAGGGCCAAGAGGCCCATACAGCTTTGATTGGAGCAACGGAAGTACCTCTGATTCCGCAGGCCGGTTAAGTGCCGGAACCTACTATGTTACTATTACTGATTCCAGCGGTTGTATAGCTTATGATAGTGTTACAATAAATACAACTGATTCGTTGATACATGTGCAAATTACCAGCAGTATAGCGGGTTTGACCGCTAACCTGAGCGCATCGCAGGCCAATGCCGGCACATATACCTGGATTTTAGGCAATGGTGTTACCCTTAGTGATACTTCGGCTTTAATCAGCTTTACTTACGCTAACAGCGGCATTTATCTTGTTCAATTGATTACAACCGAAAATTGTGGTTCGGATACAAGTTTTGCCACAGTTAAGGTTGCGGGCGACTCAGCGCTGGGTATTTTCAGTGTTAACGGAAATAGTTTGGGTATGAAGGTTTTCCCTAATCCTTTTAGCGGCCAGACCAGCTTGCTCGTTTCATCTGAAACTCCGGAAGAGTTTTCGGCGTCTGTTTACGACCTTCAGGGCCGGCAAATACGGAGGATGAGCGGAATTACCGGAACCGTTTTAACTATTCCTGCAAATAATATATCTCCGGGGGTTTACCTTCTTGCTGTTAGTATTGCGAATTCAGGAAGCGTTGTAAAGCTGATTGTTCAATAGAAATATTGACTTTTTTTACCACTGATGAATTCTGCAATAAAAAACAATTCTTCCTTTATTGTTATTCCCCATCGGGCTTCCGTTTTAACTTTCAGTAGTTGTTTTTGCGCGGGTCAGTGTCATTAACTCAGGCGCTAATAAGGGGATTAAACCTTTAAGGTCTCTGCATTGCCAATTGCCCGGCTCAGACCTGAAAGGTTTTGCGCTTTTCGTTAGGTAAATAACATTGTTGCGCGGGCCTATCTTTATATATAGGGTTCATTTCCTTTGGTTTAACTCACCTTCTTCCACTCTTTTAATGCACGTTTTATACAGCACAGATATTTTATCAGGCTGCATTCAGATTGTTGTTTTAATGGGCGCCGGTGAGACATACAATGCCCGCATTGTATTAATTGTTTTACGATTTGTTCGGAAAAAGGGAACCATTTTTTTTCCCTCCCGTTAACAAATACAAAACCCCGGAATCCGTAATAATTACCTGACTATCACACAAAAACGTATGAAAAAACAAATTTTTACCATCGTAGTACTGCTTTCATTAGTATTGACAGGCCGTGTTTTCGGCCAGAATGTGGGTATAGGAGAGCCCAATCCGGGCAGTAAGCTATCTGTAAAGGGTGGAATGTCAGTAGGTTCCAGCTATTCCACGTTAACAGCTCCTACGGGCGGTCTTATTATGGAAGGGCGCATGGGTCTGGGGACCAGCAATCCTGATACGAACTCCATTCTGGATATGTCAGGGTCGGCTAAAGGAGTAAAGCTGCCGTATTTATCGCAGTCGCAAAGAACCGGTGTTACCAATCCTGCAAAGGGCTTAATGGTATTTGATACGGACTCTAACAGCATATATTTCCATAACGGAACAGCGTGGCAAACATTAGTTAACCTCTCGCAGGTAACAAACCTGGTAACCAATATTGCCGGTGGATTGCTGGGCGGGGGAAGCAGTTCTACGTTTGCCTGGTGGACCGGTAGCGGCGCCCCATCGGCACTTACCGGCAATACAGGCGACATGTATCTGAATACCGCAAACGGCGAATATTATAAGAAAACATCTGCTCTGGCATGGACCGATGAAGGTAGTTTGTTGGGGCCTGGAGGTTCTGCCGGACCAACCGGCGCCGGTTACAAAGGTTCTTCGTCTTCCGATAATATAACCCTCGGAACAGGTTCGAAAACTATCAATACCCAATCGGGTATGGCATATGAAGCCAACGACCGGGTACGGATATCTTACTCGGCAACTGAGTTTATGGAGGGCCCCGTAACTTCTTATTCTGGCACCACTTTAGTAGTAACTATTGACTATGTGGCAGGCAGCGGAAGCTACTCAACCTGGAACATCGGACTTGCAGGCCAGGTAGGTGCTACAGGTGCAACCGGTACTAGCGGTACGGTTGGTGCGGCGGGCGCCACAGGGCCCACA
>PMXD01000196.1 GCA_003165895.1 Bacteroidota bacterium
TTGTTAATACCGGTAAATCGGCCCTGATTATATCTAGCTGCCGTGGTAGCTGTGGATGCACAGTGCCTACCTGCCCTCAAGAGCCAATTCTGCCAGGTGCAAAAGGTACTATTAAAGTACATTACGACATTAACCGTTTAGGTGAGTTTACTAAAACAGTAACTGTTACTTCAAACGCTAAAACACCAAACGAAACATTGAAAATACACGGTGTAGTGAACGATCCGGATGCAGGCAAAACCCCGGCTTCTGGTTCACCGGTTCAACCAACTCCGGTTCAGCCTAAACCTGTAACACCTCACTAGGATTTAAGGTTTTGAATATATTGAAAGGGCTCAACGAAGGTTGGGTCCTTTTTGTTTTTGGGGTTGTGCTATGCTGAATGTGGCCAGAATGCAAAGTATGCTTGTTGCACCGTGCTACAAGCATACTTTGCATCTATGCTCAAATACAAAAGCCATGCACAGGGGGTTGAATGCAAAAATACGCGCATTAGAAATGCGAATACACGTAAAACAAATGAGAACCGGTTGTGATACATGCTACAATGAAATGGGTTCCAATAACAGTGCAATTCCCTTGGGTGTTAAAGGCGGATTATCAGAGCTAGCCTTTAGCCACATTAGGGAGAAATTAGCTTCATTAAGGCTCATTTGCCCCAAGCTAGGGTCGGTTATAAAGTAATTTCTTCCTTCCTTGTGTCCTGTACCTTCTATTTTGTCGAGAACGACGAAATGGCATCCAGCCCAATGTAAAATGCATGGAAGGGGGGCATTTAATGCAAGACTCTCTAATGATATTTCAACACAAATTGCGTTGAACCCAATCTTCTCCGCGCCTTGAATAAGTCCTAGCATAGATACTCCAGTTGAACCGATATTTGAAACTTCCCCTAGAAGCTTTAAATCGTATTCTTTCCCATAGTAATTTGCTATTAGTTGAAGACATTTAGGACCACAATTGACAATTATTTTAAATTGAGACGGCAAAATACTTTTCATAGCTAACTGATTGTCACTATTCTTTAAAATGATATGTTTCGGAAGCTTTTAATGCGAAATTTTGTTTCTTCCAATCTGTCCATTCTGCATGGTATGGATCGTAGCCACATTTTAAAGGCTTACTATTAATATTCTCTGGCTCCGAAAGATAAGCCCGACAATCAGTGCACATATATCTGAACTCACAATCTTTGCATATCAGAATATCATCCTTTTTCAGCGACCATAGATATTTAAAGTTTTCAACTTTTAAAACGTCTAATAACGAGTTATCCCTAACATTGCCAAAGCTAGAAGACATACTTGGGCAATTTTTTATCAATCCGTTTCGGTCAATAGCAATCTTTTTATTTAAGCAGGTATTAAAATTTAACGCTTCCGTAAACAGTTCAAAATTAACATTGAAATATTGCGGGCAAATCGTACCACAATCAGACTCACTAGTTAAGGAATAGGGGTAAAAAAAGATGTTAGAAATCGGCGATGACTTAATTAAATGACCTGGCGGGCAAGAGTGAATTTGAATATTTCTTATCCGAGTATATTGGCTAGCTTTCTGTTGCCATGTTAACTCATCGACAGAAGCATTATACTTAATGATCGCTTCAATTGAGGTAATCCTTGTGTTTTCAAAAAGCTGAAATATACTTAATATCATATCACCAGATAAGTTTCCAAAACTTCTAATTTGAACATTCAAACATCCAATTTGGTGAAGTTCTGAAATAACTTTGGTTAAGTCGGAATTACACCAATCCCCTAAATCTAAAACGGCATTAGAAATTGCTCCTGGATAAAACCAATCTAGCGAAACAGGCGGAAATTTATCCAACTGCTCCTTATCAAGCAAAATTGCTAGTTGGTTAGACAATAGAAAATCGATATACTCATTTATGATTAGTTCATGTTCGGGGCCATATCTTTCTTTTAATTGAAGAATAGGTTTATTTTTGCTTTCGATAATTATTTCAAATAATGCATTCGGGATTAGATGGTATTCTAATTTCTGCAAATCATAAATTACACTTCTTTTATGACCCTTAACAGGGATACAATTTTGGAAAAGGTGAATAAATTTGTTACTCATTAAAAGGAAAGATTTTAGTAACGTTTTTATAAAAACTTAGTGATACGACCTTATTAGAGTTATAAAATGGGATTTTAACATAAGGATATGGCCCATCCAAAATATTTGTAATTTTCTCCCATTTGGAATAATGTAAAGGCAACTTAGATATATTTTCAGCGTCAAGCTTAATATCTTCAAATACGTGCTTAATCTCTTCCATATAATTATAGGTTTTTAGCTATGTACCGTTCAATGTAATAATTACACGCGTCTGAAAGAAATCCAAATTGACCTACGGGATTCATCTCTAGGAAATACAGTTGCCCATCAGATGATTGAACAAGGTCAAAGGAACCACTATCGCGTCCCATTATTTTCATAAAGCTGTTAAGTTGGTCTATGGTAATTTCATCTAGCGAATAAGGAATAATTCGCAATAAACGATCATCAATTCGACTAACAACTCTGAAATCCACTTCATCCTTGTATTTATTTGAAGTAAATATTGCTGCGGCGAATGCCTTGCCCTTTATGTAGAAGACACGCACGTCAAATTCTTTGGCTATTTTTTTTTGGATCAATGTGGGGAAAAAACATTGACTGGCATCGCCAAGATCCTTTGGATTCAAAGAAACTGTAGGGGAACAGATATAAGACTCTTTGGTTAATATTCGTATATTCTCATTTATACCTTTTGTAACGATATCCGGCCCGTGATTCGCGACAAAAAAATTAAGTTCTTCAATAGATTGAACAATCGCTGTTGCTGGGATTTTTAATCCCACTTTTTTAGCCAAAAGAAGACTTTCAAATTTTCGGTTTATTGTAGTTTGAAAATTGTCTACAGTACTGGCAGCGACAGATTCAATGCATTTATAAATAGCAGATTGTAAAAAAACCTTTTCTTCATATAAATAGGCAGAAATTCCTTCACTCAGACCCTGTTCGTTTACTATAAAATCAAATTCAGTATCTATATCCAAATTCATTTCCCCACGTCGATACCAAAATGACTTAATTTCACTAGAGAGCAGCGAATATGTTAATAGACCTTTACCAAGAATTTCAAAATCAAGCGAATCGTTAGTGATTTTTATGCCGCGAACCCTGACCTTATCGCTATTATTAATCCTTGTAAAATCTTTCTTAAAGTGTACCAACCAGTCAATAACTACCTGAGTGGATAAATCGTCTTCCTCAGAAATAATTAATACCATTTTAGTAACAATTTGATCCGAAATTATGCTCAAACTTATTTTGAAGAATATTCGATTTTATTGGGGCTTATACTGGATGCCAAAAGTAATTAAATATTGTGCTATTGGCATGAGGCCAAGATGCAATCTTCTTTCATCAACATTTTTTTCGTCTACTATAGGATATAATACATATTTATTTGCGTTTGTGCTCCACTTAACTTGTGTACCGTACAATTGGCGGTTGTTTTCTGCTACTTCAACTCGGTCATACATTAGCGCATAATTTTCACATGGGGCCTCATTATCTTCGCATAATTTTTTTATCACTGGTAAATATTTTTTCTGCGCATTTATATCAGCATGTTGTATAACTAAAAATACGGCCTCAGCGCCTTCGGTGCCGACATCAGAAATTTTTGGCCAAGTGTTTGAAGTAATAATTTCTTCAACTTCTTTCAGGTTCTTTTTGTTAATTCGATCTTTTAGATCCCATAAAGCATCCACAACTGCACAATCGCGCCCCATTTTTTCCTGCGCCTGGTCTATTTCTTCTAAATAAGCCTGATCAAGGGCCTTAATCTCCAGTAGTTTTTTGGCTAATTCAACCTTTTTCAGCTTGCCAGATTTTAATTGAAATTTTTCGATTATTTCATTTTGGATTTCATTCCATCGTTCATCATTGTACAAATGAATTAAATCAGGGTCAACGAGGGCTTGTAATGTTGAATCCTTCTCTATTGCCGGCCTTAAATATTTAAAAGCAGAATCAATTTGTTTGCTTACTGCAAAAGCGCAGGAATAATTATAAGCATTGACTATGTCACCAGCATCCTCTTGATACCGTTGGCGATAAAGTTTTATTGCCCCATTAACTAACCCTAAACGACGGAGGCTATCACCCGGACTTAATAAGATTTGGATATTGTCGCCAAAACTGTCTTGGGCGTACGAAGCCAGAGACACGAATAAAAGCAAAAGTACCGGCCATGTTTTTCTAAACATCACCACGAATATAACGCATTGGCATAAATGATTAAAACCTCTTTTTTTGTTGGCTTGGAGAAAGAACAGTGGAAGTAGTGAATCCGCCTGGCTGTAGGTCAGGAAGGTTATTACAACCATTATGCATGGGCATTCCGAAATAATTCCAACACACATCGCCGTCAGTTGTTCCATATTGTACCGTTGTCGATTGGGTGAGGGTTCCGACATCACGCCCTGAAGTCCCTGCTGATGCGTTCGCCCATGTTGAAGAGTATCCTCCACGGATATATTCGGGAAATGCTAATTCATCAAATTTGAATTTTTCGAAAAGTGCAGATTTTATAGATTCCATAGACATTTTTATTAAATTAAGTAATATGGTTTTTAAATAAATATTAACTGCTGCTTCATTGTGCACATGTAGCCATAGGCCGTTGCGCCCACTGGAATATAATTTTACCAGAGGTCACTCCCAGCGCAGCCCCGATGGCAATCGGAGAACCGATAAGCCTTCCTGCATCATTGAGTGCGCCAGCTATAACCATAGAAGAAGCCTGGCCTTGTGAGAAACCCGATAGGGCGGCTACAAAAGATGCAGCAACCCAAGTAGGTATATTTGCATAATTAATAGCAGCGTTTGTGTTAATATAGGTAGCCCATGGGTTTGGCGGGGGCGGAACGGCATCTACTACGGTAATCCAATAACCATAGCTGGCCCGGGCAATCGCAGAAGCTATGTAAAGCGGGGTTTTATCAATGGTAGAGACACATTCAGTTGTAGAGATTAACTCATCAACGCTGTCAAAATAACTACCCAGGGTTTCAATGGAATTATCGGCAATACCGTCCAAAATAGAGCTTATAAGGTTCATTTGTGCCGGGCTTACCGCCAGGTTTTGGGCTATTTGCTTATTTACATAGTCGTTAACACTGTTAGGAATAATGGAATTAAGCAGATTAGCTAAAAAAGGCGGAGATATGGGTGTAGGTATTGGCGATGAAGACGAGGACGATGAAGACGACGATGAGGACGATGAAGATTTAACCAGTGTGTCAACTACATACTCTACTGCAGTTAAGTTCAAATCATCAAATGTTGGTTTAGCCGGTAGGTTTTCAATAATATAATCCAGTCCGCTGCTAAATTGCGCCCCAACAGCGCTGAATGGGTTGAAATAAACGATTGCCATAAAAGTGTTTTTAGATGAGGTTACTTTTAAATAATATATCCTGACTGTTTATATTACAAAGTAGGAGATTAGATTTTGTATGTGGTTACAGTAAAACTACGGGTTGTCTCAAATCCCGTAGTTTTACTGGTCCTGGTAAATCGCACATTCAGGCAGCAAGTCTTTCCTGTAAAAAATAATTCGTTTGGCGATGTGGCATAGGAATGTTATTGCACTTTGAAAATAATCTCCTGCACTGATTTAAAATCCTGACTATTGATGAAATGGACATTT
Source organism: Bacteroidota bacterium (assembly GCA_003165895.1). Lineage (GTDB taxonomy): Bacteria > Bacteroidota > Bacteroidia > Chitinophagales > LD1 > Bog-950. The sequence continues at coordinate 5,717 of PMXD01000196.1, forward strand.
TTATTATTGAAATACCATTCTACCCTTTTAATTACTTCTTCCGGTGTTATCATATCTAAACAGCGTGGCAGATTATTTACAACATCCACGCACAAGCTTTGAGGCCGGTCGTTTCCGCTGCCATCATATAAAGGTTTAACGCGCGATTTCCAGCACCCGCCGGTTTCGCAACATGATAAGGCGCCGATGGTGTGAATAAACTGGTGGCCCGGATACTCTTCCCAATGAACGGGCTCGCGGCCTCCGGCCACAACTACGCACGCACGTTGTTTAGCGGCACCTGCTTTGGTCTTTACTGCCGCAGCAAGATGCATAGGCAGGCTAACAGGGGTGATAACGCCTTGTGCATGGTATACCAGTTTTACCAGTTCGCGCAAATTTGTTTTGCCCCTAAGGTCGATAACCCCGTTTAACGGGGGATGGTGATGCCCTTTTTCACCTATTTGTACGAAACAAATTCTGCCCCTGAAATGGTCAACTACACTCTGATATCGTTCAGAGGACCACCACTTGGCGGTAAAATCAGTTTTACCGCCCGAAACAACTATCCAGAATGGAATGTCTATACCAGCAATTTCATGAACCTGTGATTTGCCCTGCTCCTCCTCTTTTGATAAATGAATATCGCCTTTAAATGCAGCAGGCCTTATTTGCAGGTTCAGCTTTTTGTTTAAATAATCGCTAAACCCGTGAATGAAATGATAAGGTAATTCGTTGCTTTTATGAATGAGCGGATAATGGCAGAGAATTTTTTTTGTTGTAATTTCTTTATCATCCAGGCGGGTTATATATGGGTTATTCTCCCATAACTGGGGACAAGCGGTCCTTACATCTGTAACAAATTGCTTTGGGTAAGAGATATGTAAATCACGAATGGCTGCGGTTAGCATTACAATGTCGCCGGGGGCCTGAAAATTGCTAAGAATTAGTTTTTGCATAATTATCAGAATCTGTTAATTGTAAACAAGAACCCTTATAGACTGCTTAGTAACCAAGTTCGAACACTGAAATACACATTATTAAAATATTGAAATAATTTATTAAATACCGATTAATCCATTTCTATATGCGTAGGTGATTAACGAGGCTACGCAATGACATTGGGTTTTCTGCATCAACCGCTGCCTTATATCCTCAATTGTGCGGGGGCTAAGCCCTAGCCGCCCGGCAATCTCTTTACTAACAAACCCTTCCCCAAGTAATTCCATCACTTGTATCTCACGTAAGGTAAAAAATTTTTCAGGTGCAGTACTTGGTTTTTTTATGCTTCTGTGGTTGTATGGCCCGGTATGTATAAAAGTGTTACCGGCATTCACAATTTTAATGGTGGCTAACAGTTGGCCGGGTTCAACTGTTTTTGGTAAAAATCCTCTGGCCCCGGCCTTCATGGCTTTATTGATAATTTTCTCTTCAAAAAACATTGAAAGGACAATCGTTTTTACGGGATTATTGGTTTCCTGTAAATTTCTCAGCACCCCGAACCCATCAAGGCCCGTCATTGCTATATCAAGCAATAATATATCGGGTTGTGCGGCCCCGATAATCTCAAGGGCGTTTTGGCCATCTGCTGTTTCACCAATAACTTCAAACCCGGCGAATTTATTCAGCAATTCCATTATCGCCTTTCTAAAAAGTGTCTGGTCGTCTGCTAAAACAATTTTGATGGTTCCATCTTCGGGTATTATTTGTAACCCCACGCAGCCTCTTTGCGTAACGCGGTAATTATTGTCTTCATGTGACTGAAGCGGCTGGGGGGCATCTGCTTTAATCTTCATATTGTATTTAGTAAACGGGTAAGCTAAGTTGGCAGATATTCCCGTTAAACACATTAATTAGTTGTTAAAAAAATTGTATTAATATAAGTTGCCGGTTTCCCGTTGTCCATTTTTGTGAACGGTAAAGCCATCCAACTCAAAAGGGTGGTTGACACTTTTCGTTTTTTTTGAAAATAAGTTACTGATAACCAGGGAAGTATTTTAAAAAGCGTCAACCACCCCATTGTGCGTAGCATGTATGCCATTATACAACACGTGTGCCTTGAGCGAAGATTCTATCTTCGCTCTGCTATGTTTGTAGCTTCCAGCTACAGTATCATTTGTATTTAAATCGTAAGGCCCTTGTAGAGACGCAAAATCTTGCGTCTCCTATAGCGTGTGCTGCGAACCCCTGTTTATATTCCGATAGCGATAATGCGGCAAAATCATAAATACGGCCCACCTGGCACAGGAGACGCAAAATTTTGCGTCTCTACGGGCAATTTGCAGGTCATTTTTAAGGGCCATGCATTTCGGCAAAAGCAATAACGGCTTGAGGGGAAAACGACTTTCAGGTGGCTTAAAATTGAAAACAGACGGTTATCACTGAAACCATGTGGAAAGGATCAAAGTAGTTGATAATCACGCAAGTAGTGAAAAAAAGTGGAAACCGTCCTGCACCCTTTCCAGCCCTCTGCAAATACTTCCGTAACTTCGCATCTTTATAACAGCGATGAAGGATATCAGAAAGTTTAGCCTGGAAGAAATGGTGGCTGAATTTGAGCAATTGAAAGAGCCCAAATTCAGGGCGAAGCAGGTGTATGAGTGGCTATGGCAAAAGTCGGCGCGTAGTTTTGATGAAATGACTAACCTTTCGAAAGAACTGCGGGTAAAAATGCAGGAGCAGTTTTTGCTGCAACCGGTGCAGGAACACATAGTGCAGAAAAGTAAAGACGGCACCGTAAAGCTGGGCATGAGCCTGCATGATAAACGCCTGGTTGAAGGAGTAATGATACCGGATGAGGACCGGAATACAGCCTGTGTATCATCGCAAGTGGGCTGTAGTTTAAGTTGTAGCTTTTGCGCCACCGGCTTTTTAAAACGCGAGCGCAACCTGGATTCGGGCGAGATATACGACCAGGTGGTTTTGCTGAATAAATATGCGCTGGAGTACAGCAATAAGCCCCTTACCAATATAGTGTATATGGGCATGGGCGAGCCGTTGCTGAACTATGATAATGTGATGAGGAGCATACGCATTATCACCTCGCCCGAAGGGCTGAACATGGCGCAGAAAAGAATTACCGTTTCTACCTCAGGTATTGCACGGGGAATTACCCGGTTAACGGATGAGGGAATGAAGTTTAACCTGGCGCTGAGTTTACACGCGCCTACCGATGAAAAGCGGGATAAAATTATGGAGATTAACCTTTCCAATAACCTTGAAACCGTTATGGAAGCCCTGACTTATTTCCATCAAAAAACAGGAAACAAAGTAACCTTTGAATATATCCTGTTTGATAAATTCAATGATTCGGTTGAAGATGCCGATAACCTGATAAAGCTTTATAACAAGGTGCCTTCCTTTATTAACCTGATTGAATACAACAATGTGGAAGGTGTTACTTTAAAAAAGGCGAAGTCGGAAAAGCGCAACGAGTTTGTGGCCTACCTGCGTAACAAAGGCGTAAACGTGGCCGTGCGCCGCAGCCGGGGTAAGGATATTGACGCCGCCTGCGGCCAGTTGGCCAATAAGAATGAAACAGGCCCCATCCTAAATCCTTCCCCAAAAGGGAAGGACTTTTAAAGGCAAGCACGTTCATATCACTGGCAAAATTATAGCTTCAATAAGCCAATTCAATTATTATTTTTGATGCACATGGCAAATAAAACGGCATTGGTAATTGGCGCAACCGGACTTGTAGGCGAAGAAACCCTGAAGCAGTTGTTGAATTCTGCTCAATATAGCAAGGTAATAGGCCTTACCCGCAGGCCACTGGATATTAAACATGCCAAACTGGAAAACCCGGTAGTTGATTTTGATAAGCCCGGGCAATACAGCAGTATAAAGGCGGATGATGTATACTGTGCTATGGGCACTACCATTGGCAAGGCCGGTAGCCAGGCAGCCTTCAGAAGAGTGGACTTTGAAATACCCCTGCTGGTAGCCAAACTGGCTTTGGATAACGGCGCTGCAAAATTTATTTTAGTATCGTCTATGGGTGCCGATGCAAAATCGATGGTGTTTTACAGCAGAACCAAAGGCGAACTGGAGCAGGCATTAGCCCAATTAAAATATAAGGCAGTTCTTATTTTCAGGCCCTCAATTTTGCTGGGCAACAGAAAAGAGTACCGCGCCGGTGAGGCCATTGGCCGGTTTGCGGCTGAAAAACTTTCGTTTTTGTTTGCTGGCCCACTGGCAAAGTATAAAGGGACACCCGTTGATTTGCTGGCCAAAGCCATGATAAAAGAGGCCGGTGAAAATGTTTCGGGCGTTCGAATTATAGAAAACAATGAAATATTTGAGATAGCCGAAAAGTGAAAGCAATGAATAAAAAGAGTACCCTGTTTTTGTTGCTTTTGGTAATTGCATTTGTTGCATCGGCACAGGAAAATAAAGAGGTAATAAATGTTAGGCAGCGCTTGCTGCGCCGCCCCGCGCAGGAACTGGATGAGCACGTTGATTCGTTCCAGAACCTGCACCTGATGATTGGCGGTAATGTTTACCAAACCGAAAAGCACGTTAATTACGCCTACGACCCCGCCACCGGCAGGTACGATTTTACCAACGAATTCAAATACGTTCAGCCGTTGTTGAACCTGGGCGATATAACCATTGTAGACCTTAAAACCAGCTTTGGTAACGACAGCAGCGATGTGTTTTCATCGCCCGATGAGTTTGCCCTTACACTTAAATACTCGGGCATTAATGCGGTTATGCATGCCAATATGCATACGGCCAATATCCGTAAGTCGACCCTTAAACGCACGCGCGATGTGCTTAACCAGTATGATATGTTTCACACCGGTGCGTTTATTGACCAGGCCGAGCGAAACGGAAATTACCCGCTGATTATTGAAAAAAAAGGTTTTAAAGTAGCGATACTGAATTATACCAAATTACCCAGCAGGCCTGATGTATCAAAGGAGTTTGTAATTAACGAAGCCGACAGGGGTGCGATTGAAAAAGACATGCGCATGGCCCTGGCTTACAAACCCGATTTTATTATCGTATATTTTGACTGGAGCGACAATTTTCAGGAGGTGCCCAACCCGGCCCAACAGGCTTTGGCGCAATATGCCTTTGAAAAAGGAGCCAACCTGGTAGTAGGCACCTGCCCCAATGCACCCATGCGCATTGATAATGTAAGCTATTATTATAAAGGCGTTGAGCGCCAGGGCATAGTGGCATATTCTTTAGGAAACCTGCTTGCCAGCGATGAAGAGGTAAGAAACTGCAAGGGTTATTTGATAGACATGGAATTGCGCAAAAACCGTTTTACACGCGAAACGCAGATTGACGACTGGGGTATTATACCTGTGTATACGTATTATGATACTACCTCTATCAAAGGCAAAACCAAGGTGTTTTCGGTGCCCTGTTCAGCCATTGAGAGCGGCGATATTTTTCCCGGCTTGCCTTATATTGAAAAACGCCGGGTAATTAACGGTGCGTACTCGGTAAGGCAAATGCTGGGCGCCAGTGCAGATGAGTTGCAGTATAACCTCAACGAGCTGATAGTAAACAACGTAAAAGAAACGATTGAAATTACCAGCGCCTCGTTAAATAATAAGTATAGCATGGCACGCGCCGGCGATATTATCCCCAGTCCGGCACCGGTTGCACCGGCGGCAAGCACAGACCCCAAAAGCTCGGCCTCACTCGAAAAAATATATCAGCAATCAAACGGCCCGGCCGAAGCTTTAGTTCAGCCACCGGCCCCTGCCAAAAAGAAGAACCTTGCGTACGACAATGAAAAGGCAAAAGCCGAAAGCACTTTCGATGCCACAGCTACCAAGCCAACTGTAGAAACTACCAAAACCGCCGAAGTAGCCCCACCGGTGAAATTGGATACCAAGCCGGACCCTAACAGGGATAAGATGCCCATTATGCAGTTTGTACCCGATACGGTTTACAGGATACAGATTTTTGCCTTAAAGCAATTTATGCCCATGGATACCAATTACTATGAGCACTTAAAGGGCTACGAGGTATATGAAGAAAAGGACATGATTAAATACGTAATAGGAAAGTATAAAACCTACCAGGCCTGTTACGATTATTGGAAAGCCCAGATACAACCCCGCTATAAACAAAGCTTTATTGTAAAGTTTGTAAATGGCAAAAAAGCGTTGAAATAGACAGGTAAAAGTATTTAGTAGCAAGTATTAAGTATTTAGACTGGAGGATTTGCCTTATGCCGCCTGTTTTATCCACTGGGGTAATTATCTGATAAGGGTAACCGAACCTCTTAATGTTTCTGTTTCATCATTGGCAGATACGTAAGTGATTACGTACACAAAAACAGCAGGGTTTAACTGTGTTGACCTGTAAGTTCCATCCCAGGTTTCGAGCGGGTTATACGACTCGAATACCTTTTCGCCAATTCTGTCAAATATCATGCAACGGAAAAAGTTAAGCGGGCAGCTGGAAAACACTTTAAAAACATCATTATTACCATCACCATTGGGGGTAAATACATTGGGCACAAACAGGCATGAACCGCAATTGGTTTCCTTCACTACTATTTGTTCAACAACATTTCCGCAGGTATTTGACTCGGTAAGTATAAACAAGCCACCGGTTGAGGTTAATATAAGGTTTGTTGTATCTCCGGTGCTCCATTTATAATGGTAACCGCTATTCACATCGCCTATTTGTACAGATTCTCCTGCGCAAAGTACAAGATTGTTTACTACCTGCGGCACCGGTGCAGCAATAACCTGCACCTGCTCAATACTGCGGCCACTGAAGCAACCACTTATTTGCTGTGCGGCGTAAAAAGTAAAATCAGCGGCGTTGGTTGTTGCAATCAAAGGTGGCGACAAACTGCCAATACTGTCTGTCAGAGATGAATAGTAATGAATATTGGTGCCGGTTATCACCACCGGATAATTACCCGTATTTACACAAATGTTGGTGTCCATTGCCACGGGCCAAGCCGGTTGCGGATAAACAACCACATGCACAGTATCTGAAAACGCCCCGCAGGCATACACTGCATGTACGTTATAAGTGCCAGAATCTGATATGGCAATTGCCTGTGCAGTATCGCCGGTATTCCAGGTATAATGCTCAAATCCACTATCCATGGCTAAATAAAGCGGCAGGTTAACCGCGCACGTATTGGTATCAGCCGGCAGGCGCCCCGATAAAACCGGTTGAAAATTAATGTGTATCGAATCTACCACCTGCCCGCAACCAAAATCGGTATTAAACCAATAGGTGCCGGGATGATGGATTATAACCGACAGGCCGGTATCACCGGTACTCCACTGATAATAGTTGCCGTCCGGCTGCGCAACTAAAGTTTTAGTAAACTGGCTGGTATCGCATAGCAGCGTATCTTTTGATGCCTCCGGAAAGGTAACCGGGGTAACCGAAACATCGTCTATCAGCATATCCGAAATGCTGTCAATGTCATTTGCATTTGCCGGCGTAAAAAGTTTAACAGGCGTTAAGCTATCGGTATAAAAATTACCTATGGTCAGCCATTGTTCACCGCCCTGTGCTTTGTATATACCATGTATGCTTTGCCAGTGCAGGGTGTCTGTAATATAATTGTTAGCAGCATTTTCTACCTGCGGGCTTATATTTTTTAATAAGGACGAAGGGCCGCCTGCAAAATGGCTTTGAGGCCGCGTGGTACTTAGGTATGCCCCAACCCTTGCGGTTGAAACATAGAAAGTTCCGTTAACACTTATAACTGCACACTCTACATAAAACTCAACGCAGTATTGAGTATCTTTTTTTAATGGCTCTGTAAGTTGTACCTGCACGTAAGTGCGGTCATCCCAGCATAAATGGCAGATGGTATCTTCCTCTGCAAATTGAGTACAGGTGGTAATACCCACAAAGCCCGTACCGCTATGCGCCTGGTGGTATCCGTAAAGCACAGTGTTAGGTACATTGCCCAGGCAGGAAGAAAAAATATACGGCGATACAGGACTGGCTGACATCCAGTTTTTAATAGTGGGGAAATACGTACTACTGGTGTCCATCAGGTTTCCACCAGGCATACAGTTATTATAATTCTCAAAGCCCGGGTTAGGCACTAAATTTTGCGCATAGGTGTTCACTGCAATATTTAAAAAGCAGCACAAACAGGGAACCATTATTTTCATATGGGTAAACTACAACCATAGTAACTGGGCATTATAACGATATCAGGTATATCATATTTCAACGGGCCTCAATTATTTTTTTAAGTATATCCATCTTCCACAGTTTCCCCGGCAATCGGGCCAGGGATATAGTTTTGTTGCCTTTATTCTGGTGATTTCATTTTGGCATTTGTCTTAGTTATCTTGCATTACGCCGCTTTCCTTAAAATAATATCTTTACAATATTGAACCTGGCTATAGACATAGGAAATACCCAAATCAAAATCGGGCTGTTTGATAAAGACGGACTGGTGGAGGTGTTTGCTGCAAAAGATAGTATTGAAGAAATATTATCGAACAGGAAAATTAAGCACGCCATTATTTCAAAAACCGGGGCTAATGATGAGGTAGAGTACCGGCTAAAGGAAAAGAAGATAAAAACGATGGTTTTATCCAGCCAGTTGAAATTGCCTTTGGAGATACTTTACAAAACCCCTGAAACATTAGGGGCCGATAGGATTGCAGGTTCAGTTGCGGCAAGTGCCCTTTTTGAAGGTAAAAACGTTTTAAAAATTGATTTTGGCACCTGTATTACCTACGATTTTGTTAATAATAAACATCAGTATTTAGGCGGGGCTATCTCCCCGGGCCTGATAATGCGGTTTAAAGCGCTGCATAATTACACGGCTAAACTACCCCTGGTTGACCCCATGCAATATCTGAATTACGAGCTGACCGGCTCTGATACAGCCACTTCCATACTTAGCGGGGTGGTAAACGGAATAAAAGAAGAAGTGGCTGGCATAATAAAAGAATACAATCTCCGTTTTGGCAATCTGCAAGTGGTTGGCACAGGCGGAGATGCAGGTTTTTTTGTTACTCTGCTCAAAAATGAGATATTTGCCCGCCCTTATCTTGTGCTGGAAGGGCTAAACCATATTTTGAATTATAATATTTAAAGTGAAAACAAAGTTGACGAATAAGTTTCCTGTTACAGGTTTTTCACTGCAATGTGTACTTGCTTTTATATTCCTTTTTGCATCCATGGGTGCATTTTCGCAGGCAGAGTCTCCCTATTCAAGATATGGTTTAGGCACTTTGCGCAATCCTGTATTTTCTGCTAATGAAGGTATGGGTTACCTGGCCGCCCCTTATGCCAGCGGGGTAAATATCAATTACGCCAACCCTGCTTCTTACGCCTCACTTACCCGTACAACCGTTGAAATTGGTGTTATGATAGATGGCGCCCGCCTTAGTACCGGCGATTCAGTTTACCGCGCAAGCAATGGTTCGGTAAACCATTTTGCTATTGCTTTTGTGCCACAGTGTAAAACCGGCCAATGGGCTGTAACGGTTGGGCTTCTGCCTTATTCCAACGTTAATTACAATTTTGTGCAAAATTTTAACGACCCTAACCTTGGCCAATATGCCGAAAACTATGTGGGCTCGGGTTCGTTATATAACGCTTATATAGGCGGCGCATATAAAATAAAGGGCTTTGCCATAGGGGCCAATGCAGGCTTTATTTTTGGCAACCTCGAATATCAGAAAATCATCAGTTTCCCTTTGGATAGCGCAGGCTCTTATGTTACCCGGAATATTACTACGGTTAACATGAAAAGCTTTTCGTACAACATTGGTGTTCAGTATCAAAAGCTGATATATCATAACCGCGATGACCCGGATGCAAGAAGGGATATTTACCTGTTTTTTGGCGCTTATGGCTCGGGTGGGTTAAAGATGACGGCCCAGATAAATAGCTATTGGGACAGATATAATTTCCCTATCTCAACCGATGCGCAAACCGTAATTGATACGCTTCAACAGGGTGCTTTGCAAACCGGTAAAATAACTATGCCAATGAACCTTGGAGCAGGCTTAATGTTCGGCAATGAAAGATTCTGGCTGATAGGGGCTGACTTTAAGTATAATACCTGGGGCAACTACACTACCCCTTTGGATAACGGCGGACTGGCAAACAGCTGGCAAGCTTCATTCGGGGCGCAGTTAACCCCAAAATACGACGACCGGAACTATTTTTTACACATGCAGTACCGCCTGGGTGCATACTACGGCAAAAGCGAAATATCGTTTAATGGCGATCACCTGGGCCAGGGCGGCGCTACTATAGGACTCGGCTTTCCATTTAAATCTGTTGCGCACATCAATTTAACAGCAGACATCGGCGAACTGGGCGACCCCGGAAACTCGCAGGTTTTACAGCAAACTTACTACCGGTTTACCATCGGTTTTGTTTTGAACGATATCTGGTTCATTAAGCGCAAATTTGATTAACATGTGTATAGCCCGGGGTTTTAAGCGCCAAACTGTGGTTTGTGGCTTTTCATCGCCCGGCCTGCTTTACATCTTTACTGTAAGCATCCTGGTTTCCCTGATGTTGCCATCCTGTAAAAATGATATGAACGAAGCCCGGCTTATTGTTTCGCGCGCTAACGTAAATATTGAAAAGGGCAAACAGGTTGAAATAAATTATTCCGATAACGGCATAGTAAGAATTAAAGCCATTGCTGCTACTGCCACCCGCTTTAATAAAGACCGCCCATATTTCGAATTTTCGGATGGCATCAAAATCCTTTTTTACGATGACCGGCATAACGTTGAAAGTACCCTTACGGCCAAATATGCCACAGCCTACGAAAACAGCCACTCAATGACAGCCCGCGATAGTGTGGTAGTAATTAATAATAAGGGCGAGATACTGAATACCGACGAGTTGATTTGGGATGAGGATAAGAAGATTATCTATTCAAACTCTTTTGTAAAAATTACTACACCCGATGAAATAATTTACGGCAATGGTATGACCGCCAATGAAAACTTTACCGGCTATGTAATTAAAAACATTACCGGCACTATTAAAGTAAAATCAGGAGATTTGTAACTTTCAGCTATCTGAGCTGTTTGCTGCAATAATTTCCTTTGAAACACCTACAAACCCTGAAATGAACAACTTCCTTAAATACTTAGAAACAGCCTGGATACTGGCCGGTATTTGTGCACTGGTGGTTATGCTGTATAATCTTGTAATGCTGCACACCTTCGATAACCGGGTTTATTTCCCGTTGTTCTGTGCAGTATTCTGCGGCCTTATCTGGTATAATATCCGCGGGCAAAGGCAGTTTAGAGAGAGGATAATACAGGAGAACAAGGAGAAGAATAAGCTAAGATGACATCTTTTTTCAAGNNCCTCCCAGCCTCCGAAGCGGAGGGGCATCCACACAGCAAAAAGAACAACTTTGCCGGAGTGGTTGTATTTTGTATTTCTGGGTAGTGATTCTCCCGTGAAGTTTATCCCGCTTTTTTGCGGGAGGAGTTAGAGGGTTTACGCGGATGCATTTCCTTAACTTAACGACATTGCCTTGCAGAGATGACATCTTAAAAAAAGATATCATCTCTATTTCTTAGCCCATAGCAACGACCCGTCGCCATAGCTTAAAAATCTGAACTGGTTTGCCAGCGCATAGTCGTATATTTTTTTCCAATCCTCTTTATCATTTCCAATTACTGCAGCTACCAAAAGTAACAACGTTGAAGCCGGCTGATGAAAATTGGTAATGATTGCATCCGCTATGCGAAGCTTATAGCCCGGAGCTATCATAATCTGCGTTTTGCATACCAGCCTGCTTAAACCGTTTTTTTTCATCCAGTTTAGCAGCGCCTGTAATGCATGTTGCGCCTGCTCTTTGCCGGTGTGCTCAGTAATAATTTCATAGGGGTCCCATTGCTTTATTTCAAGCTGGTGTAAAGATGCACCGGGGTTTTGTTGCGCCTTTAGTCCCATCCAATAAAGCGATTCAATAGTGCGTAATGAGGTAGTGCCAACCGCAATTATATTTTGGTTAAGAGAGTTGAGTATAGATTGAATAGCTGCTGTATCAACATCAATCAGCTCGGCATGCATTTCGTGGCCTTCCATGCGCTCTGCTTTAACCGGTTTAAACGTTCCAGCGCCAACGTGCAGGGTTACATACACAAAACCAACGTTATTGCTTACCAGCCCACTCATCACTTGTTCTGTAAAATGCAGTCCGGCGGTGGGCGCTGCAACAGAGCCCTTTTGTAGCGCATAAACTGTTTGATAACGTTGTTGGTCAAGCTGCTCCGGTTCGCGCTTTAAATAAGGTGGTATGGGCATCATACCGGTTTTATCCAGCACCTCGGCAAAGGTTAAGCCTTCGGGTTGCCAGGTAAACTCAACTACAAACGAATCGGGTTTCTTTTCTACAATTTCGGCTGTGAGAGTAAAATCATTTCCTGTAAAATGCAATTGCTTTTCTTTCCATTTGTTGGCGCGGCCAATTAAACAGTTCCAGCGCGTTTTTCGTGTTTGCGACATAGCGGAGGTCATATCTGTATTGTCATCGGCAGGGTCTAAACAGAAAATTTCAATTTTGGCGCCGGTAGCATTTTTGAAAAATAAACGGGCCGGTATCACCTTCGTATTATTAAAAACCAGCAACGATTTGGCTGGGATATGGTTGCCGGTGTTCCTGTAAATGTCTTCCGATATTATTTCGTCCTTATAAATCAAAAGTTTCGAAAGGTCGCGCTCTGCTAATGGATATTTGGCAATGCGCTCATCGGGTAAGTGGTATGTAAAGCCGGCTATGGAAAGGTTTTTCGGGTGCATATTGGTGGTGCTAAAATAAAAGGCTTTTTGGTGCGTCATTACAATTATGAAAACATTACAAACTGAAATAATCATCAACGCTTCAGCCGAAAAAGTTTGGGGCATCATGGCCGACTTTGAAAAATTTCCTCAATGGAACCCTTTTATAGTTAAGCTGGAAGGCAGGCCCGAAGTGAACACCCGCCTGCGTGCCGAGTTGAAAAATGGCAACAGAGTTAGCGTTTTTAAACCGAAAGTACTGGTAGCTGAGAAAAATAAAGCCTTTGAATGGCTGGGCAGCCTGCCCATACCAGGTATTTTTAATGGCCGTCATTATTTCAGGATTGAATCATTAAATGCCAACCAGGTTAAATTTATTCACGGCGAAGAATTTACCGGATTGTTGGCAGGTGTAATTTTGAATAAGATAGGTGAGCAGACCAGGGCCGGGTTTATTGCTATGAATAAGGCGTTGAAGGAATGGGCGGAGATGTAAGAAAAATTAACCACTAAGAAGCTGTTTAAAATTAAATCCAAATACAATTTAACACAAAGCACACAAAGGAAAATGCNNAACTTTGTGTGCTTTGTGTTAACCTGTATTTCTTTTCTTTAATTTTAAACAGCTTCTAAGGCACTAAGGACACTAAGTTGCACTTAGTTTAATACAAGATCAATAATTGAATTTCTAAATGAATGTGAATTACAGTGACATTTTATGGCCTTGCATTTATAACTCCTTTGCATTCTTAGTGGCTCTTCGTGTCCTTAGTGCCTTAGTGGTTAATGTATTTTTCACTTCCTGTTATCGGCTGATTTTAGATTAGTTATTACCTTGCGCACCAATTGGCTTACAGCGGGCCGGTTTAAAGGTAATTACCATGTATTTATACGTTAAGGCTTTACACATTGTATTTATAGTAACCTGGTTTAGCGGCTTGTTTTACATAGTGCGCCTGTTTATTTATAATGCCGAGGCGGAAGAAAAACCCGAAGCAGAAAGGAAGGTTTTACGTGCCCAGTTTGATATGATGACAAGGCGCCTTTGGTATGGCATTACCTGGCCTTCGGCTATTCTTACACTTATTTTCGGGCCGTGGATGTTTTACCTGCTTTATGCTTTGCCCAACTGGTTAATAGTAAAATTGTGTTTTGTAGTGGGTTTGTATGCTTACCACCTTATCCTTCACCGCATATTCAAACAACAAATGAACGGCGTTTTTGCATGGACCTCGCAGCAGTTGCGCATTTTGAATGAAGTAGCTACTATTTTCCTGGTGGCCATTGTAATGCTTGCGGTTGTAAAGAATAGCCTGAGTGCCGTGTGGGCCATTATAGGTTTATTGCTTTTCATTATTATTTTAATGAGCGCCATACGCATTTACAAAATGGTGCGCACCAAAAAATAATGTGTCTCTTCGGGATAATTATATTGGGAAATGGGTACAACTATTAATGGTACTCTATGTCACTCCTTCGGAGTTAAACCCCTCTTATGACTTTTTACTATAATCATTTCAGCCCTCCGGGCTTTCTGATGCCTAAAACCCTGAAAGGGTGAAATGATTATAGCCTTTTAAATTTCAAAATAACCCCAAACTCCGAAGGGGTAACATTATCTGACCCATTCGGGGATAACTCAAATACATAAACCCTATTCGGATAATCCGTAAGGCTAAAGAAATTAAAATCCCATGTCAGCCAGCTTTTTAATAGCGCGCTCTTTGTATGAGCCGTTAGAGTTGCTGAGGTCCTGCAGCAACGGTTTGGCGGCGTCTGAATGGCCCTTTTTAATTAAAATATTGGCCTTATACCATTTAGAGCCCTCCATGTATTTATTGCCCTTTTTAAGCAGCTTATCAAAGTTGTTTTCGCTTTTGGCGGTTTTGCCATTGATATAATCGCTTATACCCCCAAAATATAAAGCATCTGCGTTGTCTGGGTCGTGTTTAAGTATTTTATCAAAATCATCGCCGGCAGTAGCGTAATCGCCGGAATTAAAGCTCTTCATAGCATCATCCTGCAAGGCCCCTGCATCTTTGTTATCCGGCGTTACCGCCAGGTTATATTTATACGCGTTGGCTGTAATATGTTTGGAGGTGTCCGCTTTGCTCTTACTAAACTCTGCCGCCTTTTGGCCGGAAGGGACAGTAGTTTGCAATGCAACCGGCTGAGGCGCTTTATTGGTTACAGGGTTAGCCGCAACATTATCTGCCTCCTTTTGGGGTTCGGTTGGCGCGGGTTTGCTTTGTGCGGCACCGCCTGTTACTGATACCGTTGCGGTATCAGTAACAGGCCTGCTGCTCACTGTCGAATCTGCCATAACAACCTTCGGCTTTTCAGAAACCATCGTATCCTTTAGCGGCAATGCCGGGGCGGTCACGTTTTCTTTATTACTGTTTACCGCCAGGTTATTGTCCTTCCTGTTTAAAAAATTCACCATCACAAAACCTATGCCTATCAGCAATCCCAATACTACAGCAGCCCAGGCATAACTTACCCAATGCAACTTTAACCGTTTGTGCTCTTTTAGCCCGCTGCGCTCACGCACTTTTTTATTGAGCGCCGAAATAGATGTATGTACTCCGGTTTGATTCGCTGAGCTTTGCAGGCCTTCCAGTGCATCCCGGGCAAAAGGGTCTTCCTGCAACAGTTTTTCCAACTGTTGCTTTTCCTCAGGGCTTAGTTTGTTCTGAAGGTAAGCTGTTAGTGCCTCTTCAGTAACAACACCCTGCTCAGAAAGTATCACCTTGTCCTTTTTGGGCCCGCTCATTTTTTGCTGTTATATAGTTTTTTAAATTCCGTTTTCCGTTTTGTATATAGCTTTTTACCTCGTTGGGGTTATAGCCTGTAATCAATGATATTTCAGCATAGCTGCTTTCTTTAAGATAAAACAACTCTATACATATCCGTTGTTCTTCCTTCAGGTCATCAATACCCTCTTTCAGGTGTTGCAATATAAATTCCTTTTCCTGTGCCTCGAGTAGATGCTGTTCTTCTGAATTTTCCACAAGCCCTTCAGCCTCCTTCTTCAGGTCGGCCATTCTTTTTTCCTCGGCCGAGCCCTTTCTGAACAGCATCATGCAATGGTTTTTAACCACGGTATGCAGCCAGGGTTTAAATGCAGTTATATGATGCTTCTTTAACTCGGTAATCAGCTTTTCGAATATCTGCATGGTAGCGTCTTCCGAGGCAGGTTCATTCTTAAAATATTTCATGCAAACGCCAAAAACCAGGTGGGTGTAGCGTTGGTACAGTTCGCCTATATAAACGGTTTCGTGAGAGTTGCGGTAACGTTCAACCAGTTCTTCATCAGTAAGAATCTTATAGTCTTCTCCTTTAGCCAATTGTGAACCTGTTTTGTCCCTACTAAAATAGGAATAACAACACCATTATTCATATAATTTCAACACCGGATGTATGTTAAGTTTAGAAAACTGGGCAGGCGTATTATCAGCCCGGTTGAACCGGTGAGCGGTTTA
This sequence comes from Bacteroidota bacterium, assembly GCA_003165895.1. GTDB lineage: Bacteria > Bacteroidota > Bacteroidia > Chitinophagales > LD1 > Bog-950. The sequence goes on from PMXD01000196.1 coordinate 21,907, forward strand.
GGAAAATTACAGCCTCAGGTACATTCAAAAATGCGCTGTGAAAACCGGTCTGCTTAAAAAGATCCGGCTGGGGAAAATTGCCCGGCACGCTCACAGCAATATCATCATCAGATGCATTCCACCATTTCTTTAAAATAGTAGCGTAAACTGAGCGGTAGTCGTGCTGCATTTCCAGGTTGTCGGCAACAGTTACGTTGTCATGTATAACAGGGTTGTGTCCCACAAAGCCACTTTTTACCTGCGTACCTATTAACATAAACGGCTATGCCGGGCCATGGTCTGTACCATAGCTGGCATTTGATTTAATCCTTCTGCCAAACTCAGAGTATACCAGGCATAACACCCTGTCTTGCATGCCCATTAACTGCAGGTCGTCCATAAAAGCGTCAATAGCTTCCGAAAGCCGGTTTAATAGTCCTGCATGTTTGCCTTGGGTAGCGTCTGCCGTGTCTACCTGCGCATTATGATGGTCGTAATTAAACTGCGTTGTTATATAAACAGAGGTTTGAAGCCTGATATGATAGTGTTTTGCTTTTACGAGGGCAACGATTATATGCCCTTTGCACGGGTACCGGCTTATAATCAGCCACATAAGCACATTGCCAATGCAGGCCTGTTGGAAAGCTCACTAAACGGAATTTACCTAAACCCTCAAAGGCATACGATTATTGCAAAACACCGATTACTATCCCCGGCGAAGCCGGAAATAAATTCAACAAATTCTTCGCTCATGTGGTTTAACCGGAATTTAAATTCTATTTATTGGGCTCAAAATGCAGCTTCGTCCAGTATATATAGGTTTTCCCCAGCTGCCCGCGTATCCAGTTCTTCTTTTTGCCATGTATGTTGCTGCTGTAATTCATCAGCACATAGTTATTGTCGTCAATTTTGGTAATGCCGGCGTAGGCGTTATCACCGGTGCCCGGAAAATCAGTTACCAGGCTGACTGAAAGGTCATTTTTATTGAATTTATACAACGAGGTAACCTTGCGCGTAATAGAATAACGGATAAGGTTACGCGCACGGCCCCTGGTTTCGTTCGTCCTGTTTTTAACCTTATCAATATCGCCGTCAATATTTCTTCGCGATACCAGGTAAATTTCATCATCATGCCCAAACAATAAAGCACTGTCGAACTTGGATTTCAGCCTTACTTTTTTCCAGGTATTCAGCGCAGTAGCGTCAGCACTGCAAATCAGGGCGCCGGTGCCCTCCAGGCGCACGGTAGCAAACAGGTTACCGCTTTTATCAAAAATAAACTCACCTTCCTCTGCCGATAAAATATCTACCTGCGGCTCTTTCGAAATCGGGTTCCACTGCTTTGCATCCGTGCTGTAAAACAGGCGCAAATTGCTTTGATGCTTATTGTTATACAGGTTTTTGCCATAATACGCCGAAAGGTAAAGGGTATCCTTTCTTTCTCTCAGCCTCCAGGGCACAAAGCCGTCTAAATGCACGCTTTCGGGTTGCGTCCAGTGCCCGTCACCGGTACTTCGGCAAATCAAAACCTCATGTGGGTCAAAGCTAAACAGGCCGGTGCCAGCCGTAAAAAAATAAAGGTTCAGTGTATCGCGATAAACAGCAAAACGCGGCTCGCGTAAATCGCGCTTAGGCGCAATTTCCGACTCATATTTCCAGGTATCAAGGTCGGCAGAGCTAACTATATAAATTACAGATTTTTTAGACGCAAAGTGTGTGGGGGCAGTTCTGAACGCCAGGTAGTAACGCCCCTTATATTTTACCAGGTCAAGATTATTATTGCTGTGCTGAAGTTTACATTCGGGCGGTAATTTACCCGAGGTAGTCAGGTTCTGCCATTCATCATAGGTTACTTTCTGGGCAAAGAGGCAGGTACTGCTTAATGCCAATATTATGGTAAGCATTAAATTGCCGAAGTTCAACAGCCCGTCCCTTCCATCCCCTAAAGGGGAAACAAGGGCGTGCTTTGGTTTCCCCTTTAGGGGACGGAAGGAGCGGGCACTTTTTGCAAAAAGGTACTCCTTCACTGATAACGCGGCAAAAACAACACTAATCCGGTTTAAAATATTTACCATGGGGGCTTCGTCTTATAACAAAAGTAATTTTCTTTGAGCCATGGCCGACCTAACTTATGCTAAAAATCCTGAATTAACTACTATTCTACCCGGATGGAAAGGCAACCCTGTGTCAAAGGGCCGTTTCATTGACCCCAACACCCGCTTTACCGGCACATTTTCCAGGTTTTTGAAATGGCAGTTTACCCGCAATGATAAGCGCAACGAAAAGAAGCAGGATAAGTGGCGGCTAACCGTAAACAAGGGCACCGGCTTTTTAAAAAGCAAGGAAGATTGCCTGGTATGGCTGGGCCATGCCAGCTACTTTTTGCAACTGGGCGGCAAACGGATTTTGATTGACCCTTTGTTTGGCCGTATTTCGGGCGTTGTACGCCGCTACAGCGATATGCCTTGTGCAATTGAAGATTTTACCGGCATTGACTATGTTTTACTATCGCACGCCCACCGCGACCACTGCGATTATTTTACACTTAAAAAACTGGCCGAAAAAAATAACTATACCCTGCTAACTACGCTTAACACCGGCCAACTGGCAGCCAGCTGGATACCCGGTTTAAAATTTCAGGAGGCCGGCTGGTACCAGCAATATAACCTGCCCGAAAAGAATTTGAAAATTACCTTTTTGCCTACGCAGCACTGGAGCAACCGTTACCTTTGGGATATCAACGAAACCCTTTGGGGCGCTTTTATGATTGAAGCTAATGGCCAAAAAATTTATTTTGGCGGCGATTCGGGCGCCTGCGGCTATCCAAAACAAGCCGGCGAATTGTTTCCCGGTATTGATATAGCCATGATAGGTGTGGGTGCTTATTACCCTTTGTTTATGATGAAGGATGTACATACCGGCCCACACGCAGCATTGCAGACCTTTCATGACTTGAAAGCGAAGAAATTTGTGCCCATGCACTACGGCACTTTCGATTTAGCCGATGAACCCCTTGGCGAACCTTACCGTATTTTAAAAACCCTGGAGGCAGAAAATCAAATTAAAGGCGAACTTAAAATGATTGCTGTAGGCGAGCCACTGGTATTGTAGCCCTATTCCAAAATTTTAGCAGGGAAATTCATATTTGTTTTTCCCGGCTGTTTACTCTGTATTTGCTCCGTGCGATATAATGTATTTGGATATTATACTAATAAACCTCGTTCAGGTTAAAAGCAAACCCGCGCGAGCCGCCGGTGCCAAAACCATAATCAACGGCCGAGCTGGTTTTTATTTTCTTATTTATTTTAATCCGCAAACCCAGCCCCACACCAGGCTGAACAGCCCCAAAACTATTGGTGGGCCATTGCGACAAAGATTCAAGATTGGCAAATACCACCCCTCCCAATAAACCATTGCGCAGAATAGAAAACCGGAACTCCGATTCGAAATAAAGCATGTTTAAACCTCTGAACCTTCCCAGCGCATAGCCCCGGCCGGTATTATTATACATATCACCTGCGGTGGTTGGCATATCAAGGTAAGGGGCGTTGCCATTAGTTGTAAGCCACATGTAACCCCAAAAGGCAAGTTCGGTATACCACTTGGTTGGTAAACGAAAATATTTCCTTATATCAACCGTCAATGAGTTGTAATTACTATTACTTCCCAATGCCGAAAGATTGGCCCTGAACTGAGCGGCAAAATAGATGCCGCTTAAAGGCGTATTGGTATTATCCCTGCTATCATATAGCAGGTTAATGGACGCCCCCGAAGAAGTGCTTCTTTTAGTAAAGCTATACTGTTGTATAGCCGCCGCAACATTACCTGCATCGGGCACCGAAACCCCGTGAGAGGTAAACACATATCGTGCATAATCGGTAACTATACGATTTTCGGCATTAAAATCCTGTATGCCAAAGTGATAATCGTAATGATAACCGATACCTACTGATAAATTGGGAACCACCTGGCGCATTATCAGCTGGTAAAATCTTACCTGGTTATAGCTTATGGCATCTTCATTCAGCAAGGTTGTTTCACTTCCCAACCCATACGTATAGGTGGGGAAATTATAAAACCGGTAATCACCTATCAACTCCCACTTATCATGCCCAAAATAAACATTCGAAACCGAAAGGGCAATTATTTGCTTGAACTGAGTGTATTGAAAATTATTATTAAAAAAAGAAAGCTGCGTTCTTTCTTTAGGGTTTGTATAAAACGAAATGTTAATTGGGGCTACCCCTTCAACCCCGGTGGCAATCGTATAGCTGGGATAAGGAATAACCACAATAAAGGGCCCGGCCAGGCTTTTCTTTTGGTTACCTTTAAAAAGATGGGTCTTTCTAAACACCCAATGCAAAGCGTCAATTACGTCCATTTGGTTATTGTCGTAATTCTTTTTCAGCGAATCCGTTCTCAATGAATCTGCGGGCGGCCTTTTGGTAGAGGGGACTTCACCCTGTGCACTGGCAAATTGCACAAGCAAAAGGCAGAAGACGGCAATTCCCGAAATTCTTAAATATTTAAACCGCAATTCAATCTATTTTATCAATCCCCTTTTACTAAAACAGGCTGTAAATCATTTTAGACCGCTGATAATGCTATACGTTTAACACTGCGTTTACAATTTAGGTTCCGGCTACCTGCACTGTATCCATTACAGCCGGTATATCACCAGTCAACCCTGTCCATCGCATTTACCAGCAACAGCAACAAAGGTTCGAAAAATAACGATGAATGAGGGGTATGATTTCAGGATTACCTTACCTTAATTACTAATTTTTCTTAAATCGCTGCCCAATAACAGGCGTTTGGGCGGGTTTATAACACAAAACCCCGGCTCTTTACTAAAAGCAGCCGGGGTTTTGTTTAAACCATTCAAAATTAGTCCGCTTTCTGCTTCACAGTTTTGGTCCGGCCAAAGTTATAGGTAAACTGCAGGGTATAATTTCTGTTCGATTCGGGTTTACCTGGCCTTAATTCATAATAAACATTGCCGATATTTTTTACAATAAATCCAAGCTTTATATGCTCATTTACTTTCATTCCAACCCGTATATCGCACACCACATCACCATGTTCATGTTCAGCATAATAATCACTTAGCGCATTACCGTCATGAAAAAGAATAAGTGAAGCCGCATAGAATAATGGCGGAATAGCTTCAGGTGTACTGGCATAAGAAACTGTTAAACCCCAGTAAACTTTCCAAATACTGAATTCGGCGTCAGCACGCACCAATTGTCTTATCGCTCCGGTTTCTAAACGATAAGTATAAGAAGATGGCACCCGTTTAAAGTTATAAATAAACACATCTTTAAAAAATTGTGAAGTTGGATAGCTTTGACCTGGTATTTGCTGGCCAGGATAAGTATACGTATAACCCATTAGCAATTTAACCCCTAAAGGCCCCATATTTCCCATCCCCGCCAAACTTAATTCATACCCGGCCACCTTGGTGCTTTGAATATTAAATGGTTTAAGGCCCAGAATTTTACCGGTACCTGGGTAGATATCGCTATCAGGGAATATCTGTGTACCATTGGCGTACGTGTTTGCATAAAAACCTACGTTGTATTGTATGTAGTTTTTTTGCTCTTCATAAAATATAGATGCGTCAAAGTAACCCACCCAGTTTTTAATTTTAAATCCTTGCTTAAATCCGAATTCAAAGTTCCAGCTGTTTTCAGTTTTAAGAGTATCATTAGGCACAATAAATAAGTCGCCGGTAAATTGCTGGGCAATATATTTTTCTCCTATGCTTGGTATCCGAAAGCCCTGCCCCCAGGAAGCTCTGAAAAATGTAGCCTTGGCAGCCTGCACATTAACCCCGGCCCGGAAAATAGGATGTTGGTTTCTTACTATTATACTATCAACGCCGGCAGCTTCATATCGCACGCCACCCTGTAACGAAAGAAATTTATAATCAAGTTCTGCCTGGGTGTAAACGGCCGCATTAAAAGTAAAATCCTGGCCGGTATAGAGGTTGCTGCGCGAGGAGCCAACATTAAACGGAACACCTGTTGAGATAACTAAAAAGTTTTTATACCTGTATTGATACTGATCATAAACAATATACTGGTTTGAAACCGCATTTGCAGGTCTGCTTCCCCCATCGCGGAATATATCCATATACCGCGTGTTAACAACCAGGCGGTGGCCCCTGGGGTTTTGGTAACTCATAAATGGATCAACATTGGTGCGCAAGTACTTATCGTTAGAACCATCACCGTAATAGTAGGCATTGCTATCCAGATCCTTGGATATAAAAAAGGTTTGGTCACGTTCAAACTGCATGGAACCATTTACCCCAAAATTTAAGCCTTCAATTTTAGGGTGCAGGTATCTCAGCTTCCAAAAACCCTGTACCCGTAAATCACCGCTCTCCTGTAAAAAGCCACTGTTGTCATAAAGACTGCCAGCTATAACCAACTGCAAATGGTTTATTTGCTCAGAATGGGAAAAGTTGATATTGGTAAAAATAGGCGGTGCTTCAGTCCATGATTGGTAAGCAAGTTTTGGCTTATCGTACGCACCGGTATTTACCGATAGTTCATTAGCCGGTTCAGGATCGGTAGGCCATGAGGTAATAAGATTTACTACGCCGTCTAAAGCCGACGAGCCATATACTACCGATGATGCCCCTTTAATTATTTCCACCTGCTTTACATCCGCCAGGTTAGCCATTTGTACCTGGCCCTGTCCTAAGTCGGCGCTCATTAATGGCATTCCATCCTGCATTATAGCTGTTCGTGAGCCAACGCCATAAGAATATGGGCTTCCGCCACGAATAGAAATTTGGCCATCCTGCACCAAAACCCCGGGTGTTCTTGAAACCACATCGCCAAGATCGGTGGAATTAGTGCTTTTAATCTGTGCGGCACTAATTACTTCTGTAGATACAGTTTCCCTGGCCGAATTTTTGCGGTACTGGCTTACTGATTCTACCTGGTTTAGCTGCAATGCCGAAGGCCGCATCATCGCATTAACGGCAGTATCTTTTCCAACAGTAAGCGTTAGTTTAAAGTTTTTGTAGCCATCGGTACTCATAATCAGCTCATGTTCCCCGAATGGCACATCTATTACGTATTTTCCAGCTTCATCAGTTACAACACCTTTTGTTTTATCGTACTTAACATTTACCCCACCCAACGGCTCCTTATTGTCGGCGTCAAGCACCGTTCCGCTTATCCGGGCAGTTTGTGCTAAAATAAAATTGGCGGTTACTAAAATACAGGCGAGTAGCGTAAAGGTTTTTTTCATGCACTTGAAGGGTTTGGTATATTGGGTTTTAGATTGCTTGCTGTCTGTACTTCTTCAAAAATAAAATTCATCCTGAACCTACCCAACAATCATTCATCAAAATGAAAGAAATATATTAGCGAAAATTTCACGGAAGGTCTTCCGGCTCTACATTTAGCCAGTCATCCGAAAATTTCAGGTCTTTATACCAAACCAATTTCCAGGCACCGTCATTATACTCCAGCGCGGTCATATTCTCAACCCAATCGCCGCTGTTTAAATAAGTAACACTGCCGCGGTCAGTATTAATTTGCTTTATAACGGGGATATGTACATGTCCGTTTAACACATAGTCATATCCGTTATCAATGGCTATTTCTGCCGCAGTTAATTCGTAATCGTTGAATTTTTTTATACCCCGTTTAGTGGCTGCTTTAACCCGTTGCGAAAAGGAACTTTTTTCCCTGCCAAAAAACTCCAGAAAAAAGTTAACCAGCTTATTAATCAATATCAGCAATTCGTAACCGGTGGTGCCCAGCTTGGCCAGCCATTTCGACCCGCGCATAGTAACATCAAAAATATCGCCGTGAAAAAACCAGTTCAGTTTACCGTCCAGGTCAAGCACCAGCTTATCTTCCAGGTCCAGGTTGCCAAGCTTCAGGCCCGAGTACCGGCGCAGCATTTCATCGTGGTTACCGGTTAAGTAATATACCTTAACCCCATCTGAAACAAACTTAAATATGCGCTGTAGTACACGGGTGTGCGATTTCGGAAAGTAGTACGACCTGAATTGCCAGATATCAATAAAATCGCCATTAATAACCAGAATTTCCGGGTCTACCGATTTGAGGTACTTATTCAGTTCTTTAGCCTTACAGCCAATAAAGCCGAGGTGAACATCGCTGATAACCACCACTTTTACTTTTCGTTTCGTCTCGGCCATGGCTTTCCAAAAATGGATGATTTAATGTTACTAAAAGGTTATTCTTTAAAGCTGTTCAAGCGCATCCGCTACAGGCCCGCGACTGCCGGGCATCAGAAAAAACTCAGAGGTTGCTCTACCTCCTTATGAAATTAAGTAAAGCTTCAGTTGAACCAAGTAAAAGGAACTATTTTTTGCGCTTAACCTGCGCAGTAGTATTGCTTTTAACAACCGCAGGCTTACGCAACCCGGCAACAACTGCGGTTTCGTCCCAGATACCAATTACCGGGCGGGAATTAAGCGGGAACTCTAAAAACACATGCAGCATGCTTAAAAAATACAAAGCCGTTAAACCCGTTTTGTAATTGTATACGTACAGCAATACCGAAAATATCCAAAGCACAATAACCGCTGCCAGCCATTTAGCAGGTACCTTATGCCATTTAATAACCTCTGTTTTCGAAAACCAGTTGAGGTAGTGATAAGTATAAGCAATAAACCTGCCTACGCTTAACCCCACCGGACTTTGAAACAACAACTCCATACTAACCTTTCCCATTTTAAAAAGGTTGATGATTGCCATGTTCAGATTTACAAAACCCCGGTCATTCATAATAACCGCCTTTTGAGCGCACCCGGTTATGTTGTAAAAATTAAAAACGGGTCTCCATACAAAAATATAACTGCACATAAAATAAAAACCACCGCCGATGCTATGCCTGTAACACTGCGGTTTTTTAAGGCCCCCAGCACAATAAAAAAACCCGTAAATAAAAAAACGTGAATAATGGTTGGCAAAAAAACCGCAAAGAAAATCAGGAAGGGCGCTGAGTTTTGAATAGCATAACCAATAAACAGCGAAAGAAAAATAAAGATGAGTTTATACAACCAGTCTTTAAACATTACAAAGGCGAGTGCCGGGAAAAACGCCACAAATATCATAACGTTCGAAAAGTTAAAGAACCGCTCACCAAAAACCGAAACAAAAAGGGCATTTATGTCTTTCACCATGGGCCGCTGGCTATAGGTGCTTACTAAAACTATGATAGTTAATGCCACACAGGGAAGGATAAGAAAAATATAGTCGCGTTTGCCGGTGGTAAAACAATCGCGCTTTTTAAGCCAGGTTATTTCAGTTAATATAGTGTAGCGGGCCAAGTACCGCGTACGAGAATAAAAATAACTCAAACGGAATAAGATAAGCCAATGCACACGAAAGCAGCATTAAACCTATGTTTGTTATATCAATAGTTTTTGTATTCATCCTTATGTTGCTGTGCCATTACAGGCAATCGAAATTAACCTAAACCCGGCATATCGGGCAGCATGCCCTTGGTGGCGCCCAGCATTTCGCTTTGCATCAGGGTATCGGCCTTTTCAAGCGCTTCATTAATGGCACTTTGCAGTTGTCCTTCTAAAATAGCTTTGTCATCTGTTTTTAAAATACTGATGTCTTTAATTTTCCGGTTGCCGCTGGCGGTTACTTTTACATACTCATTTTCGGCAACCACGTCTATTGCATCCAAACGTTTTTTGGTTTCCTCCATTTTCTGTTTAATCTCCATCAACTGCTTCATCTGGTCTAAAAATCCCATGGCGGTATTTTGTTTAAAGTTCAAAGAAAAGAAATACCTTTTAACACAAAGCTCACAAAGGTTTAATACAAAGCACACTAAGAATATAATTCCTTTGTGCTCTTTGTATTCTATTCCTTTGTGAGCTTTGTGTTAAACTGCATTTTAATGTAATTTTAAAAGGTTCTACGACTTCATATTATCAAACTGCAACGGAAAGCCAAAATCGCCGCCGCGTAAAACGGTCATTACTCCCTGCAGGTCGTCAATTTTTTTTCCCGTTACCCTTACAATATTATCCATTTGCGATGCCTGCACTTTAAGGCCACTATCCTTAATGGTCTTAACTATCTTCTTCATGGTTTCCTTATCCAACCCGTTGCGCAATTTAATGTTTTGCTTTACAGTTGCCCCCGAGGCATAAAACTCCTCGGTAAGGTCATAGCTACGCGCATCAATCCCTTGTTTTATACCGCGGTTGATAATAATATCTATCATTGCCTTTATGCGCATTTCATTTTCTGTGGTTAAAAGCAGGGTCAGGTCTTTTTTATTAAAGTCTATCTCGCTTTTCGAACCATGAAAATCATAACGGTTTACAATTTCCTTTTTGGCCACGTTAATAGCATTTTCAACCGTTTGCGGGTCTACTTTGCTCACTATATCAAAGCTTGGCATTTTTTTATTTAGTATTTAGTAGTAAGTATAAAGTATTAAGACATGGGAATTACTGCTTTCTACCCTGCGATTTAAGAAATGAATTACCCTGGGGGGAAATTTTGTTTACATATTCCTTTCCGTTTTTGGTTATTACCAGGCAACCTGTGGTGTCGCCTAAATAGAAACTGCCCGATAAAAATTCCTTGCCGTTTATTTCCCACATCATGGTGCCTGCCTGGGGAGTATTTAATTTAGGCGTTGTTTCCCATTCAAAAAACGAATTAAACGGTTTCACATTTCTGCCATCCACTGAAATACTTCCCCCTTGCCCCAGCATAAATACCACGTCTATCGAAGAAGTGGAATCTATCATCTTCATATAATAAGGCATTGGCAATGCCTGTGTTTTGGTTTGTTGGGCAGCTACGCCACCGGCACAGGCCAACATCAATAAAAGGGCAAACAAAAATTTCATGCTCAAATTTAAAAGTTTCGGTTTCTAAAATCAAATGAGTTTACCACTGTTTAGGGACAATTGGGACTTTGGGGACGGGCAGTCCCCAGAGTCCCAATTGTCCCTAAACACTTAACTATGGCTGCGGCCATACATTACGCAGTTTTCCTTTCAAAGTGTAATAATCGTACCTGGACTGCATATTCAGAAAAAACAAGGCATTAATCCCAAGGGCATCTTCCAAACGGATAGCAATGCGCGGTGTAATATTTCTTTTCCCGCTAATGATTTCGCTTAATACAGAAGGGGAGATGCCAATTTGCCTGGCTATTTCCTTTTTCATAAGGCCACGGAAAGATATTTCTTCATTAAGTACTACGCCGGGATGATAAAGTGTGGTGGGCTGTATTTCGTTCGCTGTTTTCATGGTTAATGGTAATCGGTTAGTTCAATAATTTCTACAGCAATTTCATTTTCGGTTAACTCTATAAAACAAACTCTGAACTGGTCATTAATCCGGATTGATGATTGTCCTTTACGGTTGCCTTTTAGCTTCTCATAATTTAAAGACCGTATTTGTCCAATTGTTTTTAAGTCCGGCGCATCTATTAGCTGTCCTATTCTAAGTTTATATTTCTCAATTATATGGTTGGCAAATTTATACTTAGAAACACTTAGCCGGGTTTCTAATTCAAACAATTCCAATACCATTTTATTCCTAAACCTGACAACCATGCTTCACAAAAATAGTGAATTTTTAAATCAAAAAAATAAAAAAGCCCGATAGATTTCTACCGGGCTTTTTAAACTATCTTAAATCAGGTTATTTCACAAATTCCCTATAATCAACCATAGCCGTCGGCTTCACAACTTCCTTCTTCACTTCAATTTTCTTCTCAACCGGCACAACCTGTCCTGTTGTAGTAGTAGGTTGTACTGCAATCAACGGAGCAATAGTTAAACCCACCAGCGATGACAATTTGATAAGGATGTTCATAGATGGGCCTGAAGTATCTTTGAAAGGATCACCTACAGTATCACCTACTACAGCTGCTTTATGTGGCTCAGATTTTTTGTAGAACTTTTCTACTTTACCATTCACTTCAATATCAACCCCTTTTTCGAAAGATTTTTTAGCATTATCCCATGCACCACCGGCATTGTTCTGGAATATAGCCCAAAGCACACCCGATACGGTTACACCTGCCATATAAGCACCTAAAGCCTCTGCACCCATGCCTACACCAACTAATACCGGTGTTACAATAGTTATAACGCCTGGCAATAACATTTCGCGCAAAGCGGCTTTAGTCGAAATTTCAACGCACTTGCCGTATTCAGGTTTTCCGGTTCCTTCCAAAATACCAGGTATTTCGCGGAATTGGCGGCGAACTTCATTCACCATATCCATGGCAGCTTTACCTACGCTGTTCATAGCTAAGGCAGAGAACACCACTGGTATCATACCACCAATAAACAGGGCGGCTAAAACTTTAGCATCAAAAATATTGATACCCTTTATACCGGTTAAGGTTACATAAGCCGCAAACAAGGCCAGGGAAGTTAAAGCCGCAGAAGCGATAGCAAATCCTTTACCTACCGCAGCTGTTGTGTTGCCAACTGAATCTAAAATGTCTGTCTTCTCACGAACGTCAGAAGGCAACTCGCTCATTTCGGCAATACCACCTGCGTTATCAGAAATAGGGCCGAAAGCATCAATGGCCAATTGCATAGCTGTGGTAGCCATCATTGCCGAAGCGGCAATACCTACACCATAAAACCCGGCTAAAGAATAAGCACCCCAAATAGCCGCAGCAAAAATAAGTACCGGGAACGCCGTTGAAAGCATACCGGTTCCTAAGCCAGCTATAATGTTGGTAGCGGCACCGGTTGCCGATTTCTGAACAATATCGCGCACCGGTTTTCCGCTCAGGCCTGTATAGTATTCGGTGATAGCCGATATGGCTGCACCTACAGCCATACCAATAAGCACGGCGTAAAAAACTTTCATAGAAGTAGTTTCCATCCAACCGAATTCTCCACCGTGGAAGGCCCTCATATTTATGATACCATCTGGCAGCATAAATTTAATCAGAAAGAAAGATGCTGCAGTTGCAAGCACCATAGACACCCAGTTGCCCCGGTTCAACGCGCTTTGCACCGCATCGGTATTTAAACCTGCACTTTCGCTTACGTTTACTAACCAAGTACCTATAATAGAACAAATTATACCTACCCCGGCAATGGTCATAGGTAATAAAATAGGGCCAATCCCACCGAATAGGGTAGGAGCCGTATCTCCGTGGAGAATTATATCTCTGATTAGGTAGTTACCCAATACCATCGAGGCCAAAACTGTGGCAACATAAGAACCGAACAAATCGGCGCCCATACCGGCAACATCACCTACGTTATCGCCTACGTTATCAGCAATTGTTGCCGGGTTACGCGGGTCATCTTCAGGTATACCTGCTTCAACTTTACCAACTAAGTCGGCGCCTACGTCAGCAGCTTTGGTATAAATACCGCCCCCTACGCGGGCAAACAGGGCAATTGATTCAGCACCTAACGAGAAACCTGCTAATACTTCCAAAACTTTGGTCATACCATCATAGNNTAGCCACCACCAGTGGTAAAATCTCCTCCCATAAACTGGTGAAAGAAGATAATGAACAACATGCTCAATCCTAAAACGGCCAAACCGGCAACGCCTAAGCCCATAACAGTGCCTCCGCGGAATGATACCTGTAATGCTTTTGCTAAACTGGTACGGGCAGCCTGTGTAGTGCGCACGTTAGCTTTGGTAGCTATTTTCATACCTATAAAGCCAGCGGCTGCCGAAAAGAAACAACCTGTTACAAAGGCTGCTACTATTAACAGGCTGGAGTGGTCTTTTACTTTGTCTACCTGCGAAAGGCATCCCAAACCAATTCCCGCAATAATCACATAGATAATAAGGATGCGGTATTCGGCTTTTAAGAAAGCCATAGCGCCTTCGGCAATGTGGGTAGCTATGCCCTGCATCTTGGCATCGCCGGCATCCTGTTTAACAACCCATTGAGAAAGGAAAAACATGTATACCAGTGCGATGATTCCGAAAACCGGCAGAACGTAGATTAAATGCTCCATAATTTAAGTGGTAAGTATTTAGATTTTAATATAGTTGCTTATCAAAATTGGAGCGCAAATATATCATTTGCCCCGTAATTTTAGAGTAAAGAGGGTGTTATGATTAAAATTTTGGGGTAAAATCATGGTTTTGGGGATACCGAAGGGAATAAAGTAGCGTTGCACGCAGAGGCGTAATAAGTTCCCGGTCTTATTTCCAGCCAGCACGCTTACAACACAAATAGCATTGGTATCAATATCCATTCAGATATGCTTCGGGATATCAGCAAGAAAAAATAGTGGTTAGTTTTGCTGTTTTAATTAATACGCTTTAACCATGCGCAGAATTATTGGCCTGTTTTTGTTTGGGGCAATAGGAGGCAACCTCTATAACTCATTCCATGCCTTTTCGGGCACCATACCGGTAACACCCCAGCACATGAACCCTCTTTTAGACTGGACCAGTTACCTGCTTTTTGGTTTTGCCGGCGTGCTTATAGGCCTGGTAACTATTGCGTTTGACAGGTTTTTGCGCAAAACGGCACCCCGGCCAGCCTGGCCAAACGCCCTTGGTGCTGTTGCTTTGCTGGGTGTATTTTACTTTATATCGGCCTGCATGTTTTTAAGCAACACCGTTATTCTGATCGTTTTAATTTTGGGGTTTGCTTTATTATGGTGGTTATACGACCGCACCTGGTATGCTTTATTAGCTGCGTTATTGGTAGCTGCGGGAGGAACTGCAGTTGAAATTATATTAATTCATTTAAATGTATATTATTATGCCCGGCCCCAATTTATGGGCGTAGCTTTCTGGCTTCCGGTTTTGTACTGCATTGCGTCAATTGCAACCGGGCAACTGGCAAGAGCCTTTTAATAAGAGCAAGTAATATACGACTTAACAATTCCTTAAATATCTGCAGCCATTTTTTTATTTTCGTCAGATTAAACCCATTTTGATGAAAAGTAAAATTCTACCCGTTACGGTTTTAACCTTAACCCTTGGTGCCACACGGGCTCAAAACGTTCAGCAAACCTTGCATCAGGTACCTACCTACTGAAAATAGTGCTAAACGGCACTTTGAATGTTAGGGAGTTTGTGACGGTGAAATAGTTAGTTAATAAGCTAAAAGCCTTTAAAATGGGGGACTTTCCAATTACAGGTATTGCATACTATACAAGGGAAGCCTACGCACAACTATTACAAGGCGCGGACGACAGAAGTTCACTTTGTGATACCTGGGAAGAATGGTTATTGGAATATGAAAAGGCGCTTAACGGATTGAAAAAAGAAGGTTTGGAAGTATACCCGTACTTGATGGATATGCATGAATTAAAAGCATGGTGCACGTCGCGGAGAATATCTAATACGGGTAAAAGCCGTGCGGCGTTTGTTAGCGCAAAAATGAGTATGAGGCATAAGCCGGATTGAAGTTTCAAACTTAAGGTACATTGTCAAAATAACTTCTCGTTTTGTTTGTGTATAATTACCTGATTATAAATTTATTACAGAAATTATTTTGTTCAAGTTATTTTGGAAACTTTACTAAGCCGCCGCTTTCTTATTCAACTGATTACTCCGAAAATCATCCATTGCTTTACGGGTTTTGGCTGCTAATTTCTTTTCATCTTCAGCACTAAGGCGTTTTTTTGGTTGTGTACCTATAAAGCCAATTTCATCCAGCGTTTTATTATTATGCTTTGCCGTTTTCATTGTGGTGTTTTTTTAAAATACAAAGATACCAATTTATAGGCATCTTCTGAGAAAATTGCCATCCTGTTTGGCGGATAAATAAGGCGGGCATTTAGTGTATCTTCATAATGGGTGATTAACGACGTTTTTGCTGTAAATGCAACTTCACCATTAAATCCCGCTTCAAAAGATTTTTTACATGCAAATGCCGCCATGCACCGCAAAACACCACTAAACTTTTTATTCTTTCCATAATTCTGCGGTGCCGTTTCAACAAGGTTCATTTCATAGAATCCTTCGCTCTTTCCTAAGCTTATTAAACCCTGAATTTCATTAGCCCCGGGAATTACTAATTGATATACCTCTCTCTCCGATGCTTTAACTTCTGACATCCATGTAAATTGCCAACCTAAAGTTTTCCTGATTTTTCCATAGTCTCTCTTTTCTAACCCGATGACTAACGCATCATATACTTTGTCATTACTGTTTTCAGTAAGTGCATTAAATAACCGGTATTCATTCGGAGGAATATTAAAAGTGGCCATCATACAAATTTATACTTTCTTATTAATCCCATAAACAAGGCAAAAACAAACAAATCAAATCCATTTTCCCCATCTTAGCCCTCTCATTACATCACGTTGTCAGCCAACCGCCACCACAACCTTCAAAACGGGATACTGCTATTGCTGCTAACCCTTATCTGGGGTTCGTCATACATCCTAATGAAAAAGGGGCTGGTGGGTTTCACAGCAATTGAAATGGCTTGTTTGCGTATCAGCATTTCGTTTGTTTGTGCTTTACCGGTTGCCCTCAAAGCGTTTAAGTCCATTTCTAAGGAAAAATACTTCACACTGATGGTGATTGGTTTTATCAGCATTCTCTTTCCCGCATTTCTATTCGCCTTTGCGCTTACCAACGGCGAAAGTGCTGTTAACGGCATACTCAATGCCCTATCGCCTTTATGGACAGCTGTTATTGGGTATTATTTCTTTAAAGCCATTATATCGGGCAGAAAAATGCTGGGTGTGGCCATTGGTTTTGCCGGTGCTGTAGCATTGGTAATGGGGGCACCGGGTTTTAGTTTCCAGGTAGATGTTGCTTATGCAGCGCTGCCTGTTATTGCAACATTTTGTTACGGCCTGGGCACCAACCTTACCAGGCAAAAAATGCAAAACGAAAACCCCATTTACACCACCGCCGTATCTATGAGTTTCGCCGGGGTGCCGGCGCTTATTGCTTTGTTCTGTACCAACGCACCGGCTAAAATAGCGGGAGGACAGGTATGGCTTCCGCTGGCTGCAATAGCCGCCCTTGCCGTTTTCGGAACCTTCATTGCCTGGATACTTTTTTATCGCCTGCTGCAACGCACCGACATGCTGTTTGCCACCAGTGTTACTTACCTGGTGCCCATTGTTGCAGTTTCGTGGGGTATTTTAGATGGCGAGTTGCTTGGCATTATACAAATAGGCGGCATGCTGCTGATTCTTGCCGGGGTGTATTTTACAACGCGGGCGTAAACGACAACGTAGAGACGCAAGATTTTGCGTCTNNCTGAAATAGGAAGCATAAACGGCATTTATTTTCGAAAAGTCGTCCATGCTTTTTAAAAAAATTGTGGTTTTTACCACATTATCCAGTTTAAAACCGGCGGCGTTTAAAATACTTTCAATATTTTTCATGACCCTGTGTGTGGCTGCTTCTATCCCGCCTATTATCACCGTTCCGGTTTCAGGGTCTATAGGTATCTGACCCGATACAAAGAGCAGATTTCCGGTTCTTACTGCCTGCGAATAGGGGCCAATTGCTGCTGGGGCCTGGCTGGTTTGGATGATTGATTTTTTCATATTGTACCTTATGATTTCAGTTTTGCAGGAAGAAAAATTATTTTGCGCTTCGAATCTAATATATTTATGAAGATACTTTTGGTTGGAGAGCAACAAAGAGCAGAGGAATTAAGGGCCCGGCTTTCTGCTGCACAGGATGTTGAAATTGATTATACCGATGGCGACAGCGATGAAGATTTTAAAGATTATGATTGCATCTTTGACCTGAATTTTGACGATGACCCGGCTAACCTTTCAATATATGCAGGGTTAAGGGACAAGCCGGTTTTTGTAAGCGCCGTAAAGCTTAGTTTAAATGAGGCAGTTTATACTGGTAATGTAAAGGCCCGGTGCATGTTGTTTGGGTTCAACGGCCTTCCTTCGTTTATTGGCCAAAGCAAGTGGGAGGTAAGCTTATACCGCAAATTTCAGACCCCCGAACTGGATAAGATAATGAAACAGTTGGGCATTGATTACCTGGCCGTTGAAGACCGGATAGGTTTGGTAAAGCCCCGTATTATTTTTATGATTATCAATGAGGCCTGCTACACTTTACAAGAAGGCACCGCCACTATTGAAGACATTGATATGGGCATGAAGCTGGGCACCAATTATCCGTTAGGCCCCTTTGAGTGGTGCGATAAAATAGGTATAACAACCGTTTTTGAAACACTGGCCGTTTTGTATGAAGATACTAAAGACGAACGCTATAAAATCTGCCCCCTGTTAAAAGCCAAGTACCTTAGAAACGAAACATTTTACCGTCAAAAATAAATGAGGTGAAGGTACTGATATATACCGCTGAAATTACCGAGAGGCTGAGCTACACGTTCGATTTTATATTGGGCGATTTGCTGGGCCTGGAGTATATTTTTACCCGCGATAAGGATTCATTTCTGGCCCACACCGGCCCCCGGTTCTCGTACTTTACCAAGCCTGTTGGCGACGAGCTTTTTTTTGAATGTGCCCCGCTTCTTTTCGAAAACAATATATACCTGCAGCCCATTGATTTTATTAATTACGAGAACATGGTTGGCTTCTATCTCGTTTCGGGGCGCTCTGTTATGCCATTTGATTTGTTTGCCAGCTCATTTTCCTTGCTTTCAAGGTACAACGAATACCTTATCCATAAAAAAGATAAATACGACCGGTACCGGGCCGGCCAAAGCACTAACTACATGGCGGGTTTTTTGAATAAGCCCATGATTAATTACTATGCACTTAAATTAAAAAAGCTGCTGGCCGCCAAATTTCCTGAGCTGAAGGTTAAAGAGAATAAGTTTGACTACACAGCAACTTTTGATATTGATGTGCCCTATGCCTACCGGGGCAAAGGCTGGAAAACAAACCTGAAGGGATTTGCCAGGGCTTTTCTTATCTCAAATTTCAGGGAGTTTTTCGACCGCTACCGGGTATTGTTCCGCAACAAAAAGGACCCCTACGATACTTTTGAATATATCCTTTCAACCTGCAAAAAATATGCGGTTAAAACAAAGTTCTTTTTCCTGGTAGGCAATAAATCGGGGCTCGATAAAAATATCTCACATACCCATGAAGGGTTCAGGCACATTATCCGGGATGTTTCAAAGCAAAGCGAAATTGGCATCTACCTGTCTTTTATGTCGCATATCTCTAACGAGGTTATGGAAGAAGAGATTCAAAGGCTGGAGTTTATAACCGGCTTGAAAATAACATCAAACCGGTTTAATTATTTGCGCTTTACCATGCCCGCTTCATTTGTAAGCTTAGGTCGAATTGGCATTACCGACGATTATTCAATGGGCTATGCCACCCGAAGCGGCTTCAGGGCAGGCACCTGTTCGCCCTTTTATTTTTTCAACCTCCTTAAAAACGAGCGCACTAACTTAAAGCTTCATCCCTTTGCATTTATGGATACCACCCTGGCGCGTTATAACAAGCTGGGCACCAAAGACAGTCTTGAAAAAATTTTATTGATGATGAAATGGGTAAAAGAAGTTGAAGGCCCGTTTGTGGGTATCTGGCATAACAACTCTTTTATTGATACAGGTATCTGGAAAGGATGGGAAAACGTTTTTGAGGCAGTTGCCAGGGAAGCATCCGCATTAACTGAAAAAGGTGAATAATATTCGTTTTTTAAAACGGAGTGAAATTGACGGGCAAAAGTGGGACGAACTGATAAACAATTCGGCCAACAGTTTGCCTTACGCCCTTACATGGTATTTAGATGCCGTTGCCAAAAACTGGGGGGCGCTGGTGCTAAATGATTACCACGCGGTTATGCCCATGGTGTGGCTGCGGAAATTTGGTATCAAATGCCTTTACCAACCTTATTATTGCCAGCAATTGGGTGTGTTTAGCTCCCGGCCGGTCAGTCCGGATGTTTACCGTCTGTTTTTGAATACCGCTGCAAATCATTTCTCCTACATACATATTAATCTTAATCCGTCTGCCATAGTGGTAGCCGGTGAATTTGCGCTGATAAAAAAGAAAAATCTGTTACTGGGGCTTGAAAACAGCTACGCTGCAATTCAAAAAAAATACTCGGAAGGCCACAGGCGCAATATTGCCAAAGCAAACAAGGCGCAACTTATTTTTTCGGAGCAGTGCGACTTAAAAAGCTTTCAAAATTTTTACCTTGAAAATGTTAACCGGGCAAAAGAAAACTTTAAACCCCAACACGAAAAAATATTCAAAAAACTAACTCAGGTACTTATTCCAAATGGCCCCGGGGCCATTTTTACAGCCCGCGATAATGAAGGCAATTTGCTGGCGGCGGTTTTAATTGTTAAGCACAAAATGAGATTGTCCGCTATAGTCAACACTTCGTCCGCTACCGGAAAAAAATATGGGGCCTCGCATTTTTTATTCGACCATATCATTAAAAAATTCTCCGGTTCAGGTTATGTTTTGGATTTTGAAGGCTCATCCATTGCAGGTGTTGCGCGCTTTTACGAGGGCTTCGGCGCCACAGAAGAAACCTTTTATAATTACAAGCACACATTATTGAAAAATATACGGGTCCGTTTTGCCTGAAACTACATGTGGCAGGAGGTTCAAAATCAAATCCCAATGCAGTTTAACACAAAGGGCACAAAGGAAAATTCAATACAAAGACCACAAAGAATATATTTTTGGTGTGCTTTGTGTACTGGTGTTCGAAACATGAGGTTCTTCATAATTCAGGTAATTGATTAAGCACGAGTCTCTCCTCCCCCTACGCCCCCTCCAGAGGGGGACAGTGGCAATTTTCGCGTTGCGAAAATTGGATTAGACCTGCATTTTTAAGGTTTCGAACAGTAGTGGTGCTTGTGTTAAACTGCATTTCTTTTCTTTAATTTTAAACAACTTCTAAGAAAGATTAGAAGGCCATTTAACATTTGCCGGTTTTGTGGCCGGCTCACAACCGGGCACGATTTGGTAAAACCCATTTTTTATTTAACTTTAGCAGCCATTATTTTAAATTGCATTTTGCATGAGAAAAATTTACGCGGTATTGCTGCTTGCTTTGTTTACTATTCCTGTATCCGCACAGGATATTCATTTCTCGCAATACTATGCCTCGCCCTTAACCCTTAATCCGGCCCTTACGGGGATGGTTAACGGTGTTTTCCGCGTATCATTCGATTACCGTAACCAATGGTTCAATATACCTACGCTCAATACCATAGCCCCATATCAAACATACCAGGCATCTTTTGATATGCCTATATTGCGCGAACGGCTGGGTAACGATGGCCTTGGCATCGGCGGCATGTTTTATACAGATAAAGCGGGCGATGGTGCGCTTACTACTTTTTCGGGTATGCTTTCGGTTGCTTATCACAAGTCAGTTGACAGGTTTGGAAAAGGCCACCTTTCACTGGGCCTGCAGGCCGGGGTGGTTAGCGAGCAGGTGAATATCAATAACCTTGTTTTCGAAAACCAGCTCGATAATTTCGGGTTTAATACTAATCTTTCCAATGGCGAGTCGTACACCGGCAAGGCTATTATTTACCCCGATGTAAATATTGGCGGGCTGTGGTCGCATGCGGTTTTAGAGAAATTTCACTACTACTTCGGGTTTGCTATGGACCATCTTTCAAGGCCCCACCTGTCGTTTTTAGAAAATGGCGACAACCGCCTCGATTACCGGTACAACATGCATGGCGGGGCCGAAATATTTCTGAACGGCGATAATACTTTAAGCCTTGACCCAACCTTTTTGTTCATGTTACAGTCTAATGCTTACCAATATAATTTCGGTATGGCCCTCAATTACTGGGTAAATGATAATGTGGCTGTTTTCGGAGGGCCTTGGTACCGGGTAAATGATGCGGTTATTTTAGCTGCCGGCGTTGAATTTTATAATACCCGGGTAGGGGTAAGTTATGATATCAATAATTCAGACCTTAGAACTGCAACCCAGGCCCAGGGTGCATTGGAATTATCAGTTGTCTATGTTTTCAAAAAAGAGAAAACCGGACGGATCCAGTATACAAATTACTGTCCGCTCTTTTAATCAGGCCATTGAAAACTGTTTATATAAACCAGGAGTTGCTTTACCCCCGCATTACTTTGTTACCGATTTTCGGGATTCATGAATACCAACGGGCAAAGGCGGTAAAAATGACTCCTTTTTTGTTTCATTTATATAATGGACGCATAAAGGTTGACATAATAGTTAATTTAAAACTGATTACCGTTAAAGATTAAAAACCGGATTGGGATATCCGCAGTTTTCAAATTCAAAATGAAAATAGAACTTCCATGCTTGGGATAAATTTTATCAGATTGCTTCTAATCTGCAGATATTGAATAACGTCGCAGAAATACTATATTTACGAATCCAAACTTTAATCCTCCTGTTTTAATTATAAAAAATATTTATCCTTGTTTCATCAAAAGGGCAATAGTTTACAATGAGGCATCTATTTTTTATTATTCTGATTACTTGCTTTTCTTCAACTGCCTCTCTATTATTTGCGCAATGCGCAGGTACACAGACTTATACTGTTGACCCCCAGCCAGGCGCCGGAAATACTTATGCCGCTGGACAGATAGTTGAGTTCTGTTATACCATGACAGATTATAACCAACTAAACAGCAACTGGTTTCATGGACTAACCTTCACCTTCGGCCCTGGTTGGAACACCAATACCTTTACGGTAATCAGCTACCCGCAGCCTGCCACCCCATCGACCGGGTCCTCACCTGACTCCCCTAATGTATGGGGGTATTTTCCTAACGGCACAACAAGCAGTGCCACCGGCACTGCCTATGGCCCAGGCTTTTATTTTGAAACCGGAAGTGGAAACGCCAATAACGTTTACGACGGTATTCCCGGTGATAATTACGGAGATGACTGCACCTCCGGTACTTGTACCTGGGTTTTTTGTTTTTCTATTCAGGTATCGCCTACAGCACCCACCGGCACCAGTGTCAGCCTTACAGCTACGTCATCCGCCGATGGGCAAAGTGGTTCTTTTACTGCCGGCATTGGCTCGTGCGGCGACCCCGGCACTTCGCTTAGCACAGCTACTGTAGGTGGGGTATTAGTGCCCATTGCCAACGCAACCGGTACCAACATAAGCTGCCTCGGCACCTGCGATGGATCCGCCAATGTTACCGCCGAAAGCGGAACCCCGCCATACAAGTATTTATGGAGCAACAGCCTTACCACGCAAACCATTAATAATTTATGCGCCGCAGCTTACACCTGTACGGTTACAGATGCAAATAACTCCACTGCAACAGCTTCGTATACGGTTCTGCCAACGGCCCCGTTTGCTACAACTGATACCACCACGCCTGTAAGTTGTGCCAGCAATAGCGATGGCACAATGACGGTAGATGTACAAACCGGTAATCCTCCTTATTCGTTTGTGTGGAGTAATGGAACAACCGGCAACAGCGATTCAGTAATGAGTAACCTGGGGCCAGGGCCAATCAGCGTATCGGTTACTGATGCCAATGGTTGCAGCGTGTTGTATAGCGCCAATATAGTGCAGCCGCAGCCCATTTTAATTCAGTTAACCAGCTTCACCAACGTTTCGTGCTTTGGCGGCAGCAATGGAAGCCTTACGGTTACACCAACCGGTGGAACACCGGGGTACATTTACTTCTGGGGTGATGGAACTTCCGTTCCTTCAGATACGGGTTTAACAGCGGGCACATATTTTTTGGAAGTAGATGACACTAATTTTTGTTTTGAGGATACTTCTTTTACCATTACTCAGCCGCAGGCGGCGCTTGCGCTTAATACGCCTTCAATACAAAATACAGGTTGCAATGGCGGCACTGGCTCCATTACGGCTTTTGCAATCCAGGGAACACCGGCATATACTTTTAGCTGGGTTGAACAACCCGGTGGCCAAACCTACACAGGCCAGGGCCTGACCGGCCTCTCTGCAGGTAATTATGCACTTACAGTTACTGATGCACAGGGATGTACGGATACCACCACCTATACTGTTTTGTTCACCCAGCCTTTAATCGTTACTGATAGTGTGGTCAATGTTTCCTGCTACGGCGGTAACAACGGCCAGGTTAAAGTGAATATTATTGCCGGTACGCCACCCTATACTTTTAGCTATGACCAAAGCCCCCCCGAAACTGATTCGGTAATAGGCAACCTCTCTCAGGGACCCATTGATATTTATGTAACCGACTCAAACAATTGCATTACTGATACGCTTATTGAAATTACGCAGCCAACCCCGTTAACGGTACCCATGGTTACCACGAAGAATGTATCATGCACCGGGGGCAGCGATGGAGCAATTACTGTAACCGGCAGCGGCGGAACGCCCGGTTATACATATAGCTGGAATGATGGCACAACTAATGCTACAGATAATAACCTGGCTATTGGTACTTTTACAGTAACCGCAACCGATATTAACCAGTGCACAGCATCGGCAAGCTACAGCGTTTCGCAACCAACGCAGCTTGTAATTAATCCTGCAGTTATTCAAAATATTGGTTGTTCAGGTGGCAATACCGGCTCTATTACCGGCAATGCCGCGCAAGGAACACCGGCTTATACATATGCCTAGACGGAGTTATCCAACGGGCAGTCTTATACCGGGCAAACCATCAGTAACCTGGCAGTTGATAATTATTCACTAACCGTAACTGATGCCAATGGTTGTACAGCCGATACCAGCAGCTATGCTATTACCTCCATCCCTTTATTAAGCTTTACTGCAAGTTCTACTCCGGTTTCGTGTTATAACGGTAACAACGGTAGTGCACTGGCATCTGTTACCAGCGGTACGCCGCCTTACATGTATAGTTTTAATAACGGCACTTACGGAACAGACTCTGCTGTAGGCAATGTTAGTGCAGGTAATTTACTGATTAACGTAACCGATGCTAACAATTGCAGTGCAGATACCACCATTACGCTTAGCCAGCCAACACAGCTTGTTACCAGCCTGGTAAATCCGCAAACCAATGAAGTTTGCAACGGAGGGGGCACCGGAGAACTGGATGTTACAACCACCGGTGGAACACCCGGCTATACTTTTAAATGGAGCAACCAGTTTATTGGTACCGACAATACCGCGCTTACCGCCGGCACGTATACGTTGATAGTAATAGACTTTAACGATTGTGCCGATACAACAAATTACATAATTACCCAGCCCACACCGGTAGTTGCAAACCCTATAGTTACAAATGCATTATGTTATGAAACTCCCACCGGCTCAATTGATGCCAACCCCTCAGGCGGCACTCCCGGTTATTCCTTTATCTGGAATACAGGCGAAACCACCCAGGTGGCCGATACGCTGGTAAAGGGGTTGTATGACTGCACCATTACAGATGCCAATGGTTGCTCAATTATTACTACTGCCACGGTTAGCCAGCCAACCCATATAGTTTTAACCCAGGATTCGGGTATTGCAGTGCTTTGCGTTGGCCAAAGTACCGGAAAGTTACTGGTAACTGCCACCGGTGGTTACCCACCATATTTTTACAATGCCACGCAGGACGGGGTAAATTTTGTATCTACCACAGACGGTATAATTACAGGACTTGATACCGGCATATATAACATACAAATATTTGATAGCGTAGGTTGCTCCGTAATATACCAGGGTTTTGTACCTAATGCCGTACCGGATGTGTTTTACAACCCGGTTGCCGATTCAACCTTGTGTTACGGGCCCAATTATGATGATGGCGGTGTGTTTGTTTTAGACTCAACTGCGCAAAACGGGCCTTACAAATACAGCATTGATGGCGGCGCTTTGCAGGATACCGGGTACTTTGGCAATTTATCGGCCGGCCCTCACGTTGTTACAGCAGTAAGCAACAATGGATGTACCACTTCCATACCGGTTGTGGTACCTCAGCCACTGCCTGTTGAAGTGGTTGTTACACCCGATTCTGTAACACTGCCTTTAGGCGGCAGTCAATCTGTGTTGGTTACTACTTTAAATACTACTAACCCAACTTACAACTGGGTACCATCATCAGGCCTTAGTTGCGTAGACTGCCCTAATCCGGTAGTTAACGCATATACCGCAGGCAATTATGTGGTTACTGTAAGTATGGTAAACGGTACCGCTACTTGTTATGGCAGTGCAAACCTTACGGTAAATGTGCTTTCGCATACACAGGCCTTTGCACCCAACGCATTCTCGCCAAACGGAGATGGTAACAATGATGTTTTCCAGATATACGGCGAGGACATTAAAACCCTTGATATGAAGGTATTTAACCGCTGGGGCGAACTGGTTTATTCAACTACCAATTCAATGGCCGGGTGGGATGGCTCTTACAAGGGCCAGATGCAAATGCCGGGAGTATATACTTACATCACAGTAATTACATACCTCGATAACAGCCAGGAAACCAAAAAAGGTACTATTACTTTACTCAGATAGAAAGCGGTTCTTTGGCAACAATAATGCCCTCGCAATCGCAATAAACAAACTGGCCCGGGGTAAAGTCTGTGCCGGCAAAACGCACCGTAATATTTTCCTGCCCCTCATTGCGCTTGTTACTTTTAAGCGGAATAACGTTTAATGCTTTTACGCCTAAAGGAAGCTTTGCAATGGCCTCTGAATCCCTGATACAGCCATAAACAATAATGCCATTCCATTTATTTTTAATGGCCAGATCGGCCAGCATATCGCCCGGCAAGGCGCAACGCACAGAGCCTCCGCCATCTATCACCAATACCTTGCCTTCTCCGTTTGTTTCAAGGGCTTTCCGCACCAGCGGGTTATCTTCAAAACATTTTACAGTATGTATCTTACCCGAAAAGTATTTGCTTCCCCCAAAGTCTTTAAATCCAATAGGCTCAGCAATACTTACTTTGTCTGCGTTTGCGTCACATAGGTCTGTTGTTTTTAGCTCCATGGTTTATTTTTTAATTTATTATTTCCTGCAGCAATCACACTATCACCGCCGGCCTAAGTCTAAACGCCACTCCTGTTCGAAACCTTGAAATAAAAGACGAATAGCCCTATCTGGTTCCCTCTCTATCGCTTGCGATGGAGGGTGGTCAGGCGAAGCGATGACCGGGAGAGGCCCGGCTGTTGGCAATTGCGCATGTTTCGAACACTATTGGTCTGAATACTTAATACTAATTACTCAATACTACTTCCCCTGCGGCTTTAAGCCCGGAAATTTCATGTTAAGGCCTTCCATGGTTTCCACCACTTTTTTGGCAATCAGGTACTCTTTATACCAGTTCTGATCAGCAGGAATAATATTCCATGCTATTAAAGAACAATTTGCAAATACATCTTCATACGCTATCATATAATCATCCCAGTATCTCCTTTCTTTCAGGTCATCATTGTTATACTTCCACATTTTGCTTTTATCACTCATTCTTTCTTTCAGCCGAACCAGCTGTTCTTCTTTCGAAACATGCAGGTAAAACTTCAAAACCTCCACGCCCGATTCTCTTAAAAGTTTTTCAAAATTGTTGATGTGGTCAAAGCGCTGTCTGATAGTTGTTTCGGTTACCCAGTTATGCACCCGCTGTATCAGCACATCTTCATATTGCGAGCGGTTAAATATCTGTATCATTCCTTTTTCAGGCGTTTGCCTGTGCACCCGCCATAAAAAATCGTGTTTACTTTCAAACTCGCTCGGCGTCTTAAATGAATATACCCTGCAGCCCATGGGGTTTACCACTTCAAATACATTTTTTATGGCGCCATCTTTGCCTGCGGCATCCATGCCCTGCAATATTACCAGTATGGCATGTTTGCTTTCGGCAAACATCAGGTTTTGCAACTCCTCCAGCCTGATTTTCAGTTTTAGCGTTTCCTTTTTAAGCACCTCTTTATTGAGTAATTCAGGCGCCCGGGTACTAATTTTCCCCAGCTTTATCTTTTTCATCTTGTACCGGTATTTAATCCGGCAAGATAACTAAAAGTGAATTGACGGAAAACAAAAGCTGCCCACGTTTTAAAACCCGGGGCACCGGTATTTTTATTTCCCGCGTTTGCCGCTTTATTTTGCCGTTAATATATTCCTATATTGTTGGTATAAATACACTCCCTATGAAAGCCATATACATTGTAAAGCACGGCAGCGCCGATGAGGCCTTTGAAGTTCGCGAAGTTCCAAAACCGGCACCTAAGCCCGGCGAAGTATTGGTAAAGGTAGAGGGCTTCGGATTAAATTTTGCCGATGTAATGGCACGCAAAGGGATGTATAAAGATGCACCCCCTATGCCCAGCTTAATTGGTTATGATGTGTGCGGAAGCGTAGAACAGGCCGGCAGCGGAGTAACAGATTTAAAAGCGGGCGACCGGGTAACAGCTATGACCCGCTTTGGAGGTTATGCCGAATATGCCATTACCGATGCACGTGCTGCAACAAAAATTCCGGATAATATTACTGTGCCCGAGGCCACCGCGCTTACCACGCAATATTGCACCGCTTACTTTTGCGCAGCCGAAATGGTAAACCTGTTTCCCGGCGACCGGGTAGTAATCCACTCTGCTGCCGGTGGTGTTGGCGCGGGGTTGTTACAATATGCCAAACACAAAGGCTGCGAAACATTCGCAACTACGGGCAGCAGTTCGAAAGTTGAGTTGCTGAAACAGATGGGGGCCGATCATGTTATCAATACTTCAAAAGTTAAGTTTGATGATTATGTACTGGAGGCTGGTAAAAGTGAAGGCGCTGATGTGATATTTGATGCCGTAGGGGCTGATTTTATCCGTCGCGGAATAAAGATTCTGGCGCCGGGTGGAAGAATAGTTTGTTACGGCGCCGCGCAAATGAGCGACTCAAACAACGTCTTCTTTCAACTAAGCAAGGCCATTCAGTTCGGCATTTACCATCCTGCCATATTTATGATGAGCTCAAAAAGCCTGATAGGCGTTAACATGCTTAAAATAGCCGATGGAAAACCTTTGGTTATAAAACGCTGCCTGCAAAACGTGGTGCGCCTTGTTGAAGAGGGCATATTTAAACCGCAGGGCGGCAAAATTTTTAAGGCATCAGAAATTGCCGAAGCCCATAAATTTCTGGAATCAAGAAAGAGTATTGGCAAGGTTGCTTGTGTTTGGTAGGTTCTATGAATCTTTGCTCCGCTTCAGAGCGGGTTTTAAAGTCCTTCTCCCCCGGAGAAGGATTTAGGATGAGGAGGCTGTTGGCAACTTAGGTTACTTAGCCGGGGAGTCATATAAAAAATAATGGCGCCAGTGGCGCCATTAAAATATAAGTTCAGTCAATACTAAAAAGCGTTGAGCCAACCGCGCATCATCTCCCAGCTTGAGCCTTCAAAGGTAAAGGCGATAATAGCCCATATCAAAAACAAAAACGGCAACAGGCAGCTAAGTATAAAGCCTTTTTTCTCATGCTTTAAGTGCATAAAGGTTCCCATAATGAAAATCACTTTGACAACCGAGAAGATAGCCATCAACAAGCTTATAGCCCATTTATATTTCCCACCATCGGTAGAAAATGCGTCATAGGAGATAGCAATACCCACTTCAATCACAGTTACTGCTGAAAGAATGGCAATCGTTTTAACGGCTTCCTTTTTTCCAAAACTATATTCATTATCGTCCCAATGAAGGTGTCCTTGTACCGGTTCGTCGAAATTCATATCAATTTATTTTTCAGTTAAGAAATTGTCTTTTCAAAAATCTATTAAAGAAGATAAAAGCAAAGGAATACATATACCCAAACCAAATCCACAAAGTGCCAGTAAAGGCCCAGCTTTTCAACCATTTCGTAGTGGCCCACTTTATCAAATTTGCCATTGGCAGCCGATACTGCCAGCCAGGTATTTAAACATACCCCGCCAAATACGTGTAAACCGTGGAAACCTGTGATAACAAAGAACAGGTTACCGAATAATATCACTTTGGTTGCCGCCGATGCAGAAGTAGGTGTCATACCTTCCCTGATAAGGTGTGTCCACTCTAAATACTGACATCCTAAGAACATGATACCGCAAATAATGGTTGGTATTAAAAACTTAACCACGCCCCATTTATCCATCCTGTAACCTTCCTGCACAGCGCGAACCATAGTATAAGAGCTAAGGATCAGTAAGAAGGTCATAAAACTTACAAATACCAGCGGGGCATGTAACTTGTCGAGTCCGAAAGCATGAACCGGTATGGAGCTGAAAACCTCAGCAGCCTTTGGCCATGCCGCTGAATTAGCAAAACGCTCAGCCGCGTAGGCTATCAGAAATGAGGCGAATGTAAAAGTATCGGAGACGAGGAAGTACCACATCATTACTTTACCATACCCTATCCTGAAAGGCGAATGCCCTCCCTGCCATAGATCTTTATCATCTTCGTGCCCGTGAGATATTGTAGCTTCTGCTGCCATATTGATATTTAATATTTAATTAGTATTTATTGATAATTCAAAACCAGAAAAACATACAGGTAAACCCAAACAATGTCAATAAAGTGCCAAAAACTAACCAGCATTTCAAGATTGAGCTGACGTTTTGGGTTAATGATATTTCTTAACTCGTAAATCGGGTCTTTTCTTGACCGGATAGCTGAAACCAGAAAAACCAGCAATACCGCCAAACCACCAATAATATGCGCCCCGTGCATAGNNGACGTAAGCAAATAAACAAATGAACCGGCCAGGTTACCCGCCAATGGCAGGCCCATTTCCTTTAACTTCTGCCAGCCTTCTAACTGCAAACCAAGAAATACAAGGGCTAAAACAAATGATGCAAACAATAACCACCTGAATGCACTGAATTTTGCATGCCTGTAACAATACAAGGATAGCTGCATAGTAATGCTTACAATAATTATTACCGCAGTACTTACCATGAAAATATTGGGCAGCCTGAAACTTTCCCAAACCCTGAAATCGCCCTTTTTGATTAACAATGCACTGGTTAACGCGGCAAAAAACATAGTCATAGTACCCATGCCAATCCACAAAGCAAATTTTTGCGGGTTTACACCGGTATATTCTTTTTTGTCGGTAAGAAGGTTGTTATCGTTCAAAGTTAGCTGCATCAGAATTTTCCAAAAACCAAAGCCAGTTGCATAACCGGCAAATAAATAAATGAACCAAACATTAACATCTTAGCCGTTGCATCTTCACATTTTCTGTAATGATTAATGGCCAGGTATAAAAACATAACGCCAACCGCTGCAATAAAAATATTTGCAATGGGGCCAACCATATTTAAAAAATACGGCAACATAGAAACCACTAAAAGTACCGAGCAATAAATCACATTCTGCAAAGCACTCATGCGTGTTTTACCACTGGCTGAGGGCAATAACATAATGCCCGCTTTTTTATAATCTTCAAACTGCACCCAGGCAATGGCCCAGAAATGCGGAAACTGCCATAAAAACTGAAGACTGAATAAAAGAATAGCAACAAAATCAATTCTGCCGGTAGCGCAAACGTACCCAATCATCGGAGGCAAAGCACCGGGTATTGCACCTACAAATACTGCTACGGAAGAAACTCTTTTTAACGGCGTATAGATAAAAGCATAAGTCAATAAAGAAACTGCGGCCAACACACCCGATATAGGATTGAAAAAGTAAGTAAGTATTAATATACCGGCAATACCCATTATACCTGCGGCCAATATCGCCTCTAAGGTATTCATGCGCTCCGCTGGCAACGGGCGGTTTTGTGTGCGCGCCATAAGCCTGTCAATATCCTTTTCAATGATTTGGTTAATAGTGTTAGATGCACCGGTTACCAGTAAACCACCCAAGGCCACCCAAAACAAACTTGTAATACTATAAAAACCCGTAACCCCGAATAGATAGCCAATAACCGCAGAGAAGACTACCAGGAAGCTAAGCCTGAGCTTGGCAAGCATGGCATAGTCCTTTATCTTTTGCGAGATAATGGCCAAAGGGCTAAGTGTTATGGAAATTACTTTTGACATCGCTTTAATAAAGATTAATGAGCAGCTTCGCCGTCTTTCAATGGAACATTCTGTGGTGTAAACGGTTTGCCATTTACGCTATAGTCATAAGGCCATCTGTAAACTTCCGGAATATCGCCGGGCCAGTTTCCGTGTAGTCTTTCAACCGGAGCAGTCCACTCAAGGGTATTTGAATCCCATGGATTAGCATATTCTCCTTCCAGCTTTCTTCCTTTAAATATGCTGTAGAAGAAGTTAACCAGGAACAATAACTGAGCCAGGAAAACAACAATAGCAACAATACTCATAAAGGCCGCCAGGTTATTAAAGTTGTTGAAGGTATCGAAGTTAGCATAGCTGTAATATCTTCTTGGCAAACCGGTCATAAAGTGCATAGGGAAGAAGATACAGTAAGAACCTATCAGGGTTATGTAGAAGTGAATCTGGCCCAGGGTTTCATTCATAAATCTTCCATACAAACGGGGGAACCAGTGATATACACCGGCAAACATACCGAAGAATGCAGCAATGCCCATTACTATGTGGAAGTGAGCAACCACAAACATAGTATCGTGTAACTGAATATCAATTGAAGAGTTACCCAGGATGATACCTGTTAAACCACCCGAGATGAACATGGATACAAAACCTATGGCAAACAATGCTGCTGCCGTAAGCCTGATTTTACCGCGCCAAATGGTTCCAATCCAGTTAAACACCTTAATGGCAGATGGAATGGCAATCAACAGCGTAAACAATGTAAAGATAGCGCCAAGGTTAGGGTTCAAACCGGTAACAAACATGTGGTGCGCCCAAACAATAAATGAAAGGATCAAAATCGCCATTAACGAAATAATCATCGCCTTATAACCGAAGATTGGCTTGCGCGAGTGCACTGCTAAAACTTCAGACACAATACCCATGGCTGGAAGAATGATGATATAAACTTCGGGGTGACCCAAAAACCAGAATAAGTGCTCAAACAAAATCGGTGAACCACCTTTGTAACCTAATAACTGGCCGTTTATGATAATGTTATTCAGGTAGAAGCTGGTATCTAATAAGCGGTCAAACTCAAGCAGAACAACCCCTGCCAGGAGAGCAGGAAAAGAGAGAACACCTACAATGGCAGTGAACAAAAGCGCCCAAACAGACAAAGGCAGTCTCATCATGGTCATCCCCTTTGTTCTCAGGTTCAATACGGTAGTTATGTAGTTCAAAGCACCCATCAGCGATGAAGCGATGAAGAGTGTCATACCTAAAGCCCACATATCAAAACCTAAACCAGAGCCGAGATTAACACCTGTATTTCTTAAACCATTTAAAGGCGGGTAAGCTGTCCAGCCACCGGAAGCAGGGCCGGTTTGAATAAAGAATGAAAATAACATAACCACTCCTGCTGAAAGGAAGAACCAGTAAGACAGCATGTTAATAAACGGGGAGGCCATATCGCGCGAACCTACCTGGAATGGAATCAACAAATTGGCAAAAGTTCCGCTCAATCCACCGGTTAACACAAAGAATACCAATATCGTGCCGTGCATGGTAATCAATGCATAGTAGAACTCCTGGCTGATTCTTCCGCCTTCAGCCCATTTTCCTAAAAAGGTTTCAAGAAAAGGAAAGGTTTCGTTTGGCCACCCCAGCTGCAAACGGAAAAGTACCGAAAGCAAGCCTCCTACAACACCCCAAAACATACCTGTTATAAGGAATTGTTTTGAGATCATTTTATGGTCCTGGCTGAAAATATACTTTGTCAGGAATGTTTCTTCATGGTGGTGTTCCTCATGACCGTGGATATGGTCAGTATCCGCACCAGCGTGTTCAACAGAATGAGCAGTATTCATGTAACAGTTATTTAAGTTCTCTACAAAAATTTATTTTTTAATAAGCATTGCCGTTGGCTTTTTTTCGCCGGGTTTGCTTGAATCCGCACCAGCCGCTACAGGAGCTACTGCTGTTGAATCTTTAGCTAAAGCCGGTTTAATAGTAGCATCGTACAGCGAGGTTTGTTTGTTCAACCACTCGTCATATTCATTTTGCGTTACCACAATTACTTCGCGTTCCATACCAAAGTGCGATTTACCGCACAACTCAGCGCAAGCAAGTTCGTATTTAAAAGTCTGCCAGCGGGGTTGGCCCGTTTCAGGATTAATAGTTTGCCACCATGGCTGAGTGCTAAGATACTGACGCATTTCTTCGGTAGTCATGGTTGGAGTAAAATAAAACTCTGTTGGAGTACCCGGAACACAGTCCATTTTAACACGGAAGTGGGGCAGGTAGAAGCTGTGAATTACGTCCTGTGCACCCAGCTTCATTAAAGTAGGCCTTCCTTTAACCAGGTACAATTTATCAGACATAAAATCATCATGGCTCTTTGGGTCGTTCCAGTTAATACCCAATTCGTTGGTTGGGGTAACGTGGGCAGTATCAATAATACGCTCGCCAAATTTTCCGTCCTTACCTGAGTAACGAATCATCCAGTTAAACTGCTTGCCAGTGGCTTCTATAACCAGCATATTCTTATCGCGGTCTCTTGTAAAAATGGTAAACCACTCATACATACCCATTACAATTAAAACAGTTAAAACGATGGTAGGGATAATGGTCCAAACAATTTCGAGGGTATTGTTATGTGCATAGAAGTAAGCTTCATTAACACGGCTTTCGTTGTAGCGGTAAGCAAAATAAAATAAGGCCGCTTGAGTTAAAACCGCAACTACCAGGATGATTATCATGGTCATGTTAAACAGGTAATCTGTCTTTTCTCCATGCACCGAAGCTGCCTTAGGTATCATTACGGGCATAAGCTCTTTAAATGCATAGGCTGAGCCCGCAAACATTAATACCAGAAAGCCCAGTAGTAAATAGCCGTTAATGCGGCTTTGGTTTGTGTAGCTGCGGACACCATCCTTTAATTCAGTTGCAACTTCACTGGCCTTTGCCGTTAACACCAGAACAGTGAATAACAACACAACTATCGCAAAACTTAAAAATGCTATCATGATGATTTATGTTTCTTTCAGTTTATCAAATGCTCAATTAAGAATATACCACTTGCAGTCTTTCATTCTCTTTCAGGTATGGATCGTTCTCAGGTATAATAGGACGCTTAGCCAGGTTATTAAAGAACATGAAAAGGAACACGCCTAAAAAGCCGATAAAAATCAATATTTCGCCAATTCCAATTCCTGAAAAAGTCATTCCAGGCTTATCCTCATCAGCATCCTGTTCTTTCTTCTCAGCCGGAGTATCAGCCTTATCTACCTTTTTAATACCTACCTGCTCAACATTTTTTTGCTGAGATGCGGGAGGAAGATCTTTAGCAATGGTTGCAACTTTTTCACCTTTGCTTTCCAGTTTGGCAAATAAGGGTGCATTTTCCGATGCATCCAAACGTACTTTCTTCTGGGCTTCAACAGCTTCTTTATTCCAGCCAGACTCTACAAAAGTATAGTTAAAGAAGTCGACATAATGGCCCAAAATTAAAACAGCAGCCGCAAAACCTATTACCTTAAAGTTACGCTTTGCACCACGTGTCATTAACACCAGTAAAGGGAATGCGAAATTGATAGCCAGTGTCAAAAACACAGTAAAAGCAAAATAACCGGTACCGAAACGCTTAACCCAGAAGCTTGTTTCTTCAGGAATGTTTGCAAACCATTGTAACATAAACTGATCAAACCAAAGATATGACCAGAAGATAGAGAAACCGAACAATAATTTACCTAAATCGTGAACGTGATTGTCATTTACGCGGGAAAGATAACCTTGTGATTTAAGGAAAATTACGAGCAGGATGGTCATCGCCCAGGCACCGCAGCCGTAACTGGCAAAGTTATACCAGCCAAACAGGGTTGAATACCAACTTGTATCAAGGCTCATAACCATATCCCAGCTAACCGCAGATTCAGATACTGCAAATATTACGATAAAAGCGGCGCACAATAATTTTGAGCGCTTGTAAACCTTAGGGTCGGTTTGGTCGGTGCGGGCGAAGAAGTTATTTAAAACTATTGAAGCACCGGCCCAAAGTGTTGCATAAACCAATACTCTGCCAATCCAGAATGCAGGGGCGAAGTAAATAATCTTGGTGGTAGTTTCAGGATTAACCGGCGAGTGCATGATATGGTTAACGTGCTCATAAAGATTATGAACACCTAAAACACCCAGGATAAGGATAAGAGCAAGCATAAATCCACCGATGCGGGCGAAGGCTGAAAGAGAAAGGAAAATTCTCTTCTCCAAAGTTTGCCAGCTACCATAAGCAATCTGACCGGCTGATACAGCAAACATACCAAACAAGCCTATACCGGTAAAGTAGTATGTGCAGGCCAGAATGTTTGACCAAAAACGGCCATGCTGGTTATGAGGATAAGCAAAGAACACCAGGATGAGGCCTAATACCCCGATACCCATCATGTAGAAGAGGTTCTTCTTTATTTTACCGGTAAATTCAAAAGTTTCCTTCAT
Source organism: Bacteroidota bacterium (assembly GCA_003165895.1). GTDB lineage: Bacteria > Bacteroidota > Bacteroidia > Chitinophagales > LD1 > Bog-950. The sequence continues at coordinate 58,158 of PMXD01000196.1, forward strand.
TTTATATCTGTTTCAGTTATTTTCTAAAAGCTTATACCTGTTTATTTCTTTTTGTCGTCCTTCTTACCTTTATCAGTTGCAGCGCTTGCGGTTGCCCCTGCTCCGTTGTCGTCACCGTTAATACCTGCAATGCTTTTGATGTAGTGTATTACCTGCCATCTTTCTTTAACTGAAAGCTGGAAACCATAACCGCCCATCATGTTTTTACCATAACTAACTACATAAAAAATATTGCCATCGTTTTCAAGAGGTAAACGGGTTTTATAATCCGGCGGGCGTGATGTAAAAGGGCCATCGCCACCACCGGGCAACTCAACTAACTGGCCGGCGCCATCGCCTTTTGTTCCGTGGCATGGAGTACAATTGATATTATAAAGTCTTGCGCCTTCGCTTTTATTGTCGTCAGTGTAGGCCAAAGGATCTTTGATTTCCTTTCCTGCGCGGTCAAATTCTTCCTGCCATTTTTCGGCTGAGTGGGTATAGTGATTTTTGGCCATGTAACTCATCAGGTAAGCAGGGTTTGACCTTACTGCTGAATCGTTAGGGATATAACCGTAAGGAATAGTTTTAGCAGCCGGATAACGCGCCGACATTAAATTACCCTCAGGCGTAGGCACATCGCTGGCAACATACGCTTTGTAGGAATTTGAATAAGTCATGTCGGGCATGTAGATTCTGCCGGGCGTCTTAGCATCTCTGCCGCATGAAGCCAGTATCAAAGCTATTGCTGCAACAGGAATTAATTTTATAATCTGGTTTCTCATCTTCGTTATTGGCAATTTCCGTTTTATAATCCTTCGTTTTCAGCAAACACTTTGTCTTTAACTTCAACAGCACCTTCTGTTTTGCAAATGCTTCTGATGGAATTCAATTCGTCCTCAGTTAGTTTTCCCGCGTCAAACACCAACGCAAATCTGTCATCCGTAGTTCTTTTGTCAAAAATCGGGGGAACACGTCCCGGCCATAGTTTATTCCGCACTAAATAGGTAAGTGTCATCCCCCATGCCGAGAACAATACCGTTAACTCAAAAGTAATTGGTATAAAAGAAGGCAAAGGCCAGTAAGGCTTTCCACCCACATTCAAAGGATAGTTATAGGTCATTACCCAGGTCATAAAAGTAAGTGCCAGAGTGGTACCGGTTGCCCCGAAAATAAAAGCAGCCCTGTGCAACCTTGTTTGGCGATAGCCAAGTGCATCTTCCAAACCGTGAACCGGGAATGGAGTAAGGCTTTCGTAAATTTCGATTCCTTTTGCCCTGATGTGCGCTATGGCATGAAGGTATACTTCTTCATGATCCCAAAGTCCTACTACAAATTTGTTTGATTCCATATGTTCTTTATCTCTTTTGATTCCTTAGTATGAAGCAATTGCTTTTTATAAGGTATTAGTTTTTATCATCTTTATTTAAAGGACCTATTGCCTGTAATCCCACAAAACCGCCATTATTCGCTGTTGAAGAGTTGGCTGCTTTTGCCCTCTCCACTTTTGCCACTTCAGATGAAATACGGAAGATGGCTTTCACTTCGGCAATAGCGATGGTTGGGAAGAAACGTGAGAACAACAGGAACAGGAACAGGAACACCGAAATTGAACCTAAATAGATTCCCCAGTCAACCCATGTTGGCGAGAAGTAGTTCCAGCTTGATGGCAGATAATCATCAGCCAGAGAGGTAACGATGATTACAAAACGCTCGAACCACATACCGATGTTTACGAAAATTGAAAGTGCGAATGTCCAGTAAAGGTTTCTTCTGATGCTCTTTATCCAGTAGAACTGAGGTGTAACAACGTTACAGGTCATCATGATAGTATAAGCCCAGAAATATTTACCCAAAATACGATTGTAGAAAGCAAACTGCTCATACATAAATCCTGAATACCATGCAATGAACAACTCGGTTAAGTAAGCGATACCTACTATTGAACCGGTAAGCACGATAATTTTATTCATCGACTCAATGTGGTTGATAGTGATATAATCTTCCAGGCTGAACATTTTGCGCGAAATAAGCATCAGTGTTTCCACCATGGCAAAACCTGAGAAGATAGCACCGGCAACGAAATACGGAGGGAAGATGGTAGTGTGCCATCCTGGAATAACCGAGGTTGCGAAGTCAAAGGATACTATGGTGTGAACCGAAAGAACCAGAGGTGTAGAAAGACCGGCCAATACCAAAGAAAGTGATTCGAAACGCTGCCATTGTTTAGCAGTACCCTGCCAGCCAAAACTCAGGATATTGTATGTCCATCTTCTCATTTTGCCTTTTGAGCGGTCGCGGATAGTTCCGAAATCAGGCATCAGACCTGAATACCAGAATAAAAGCGATACGGAAAAGTATGTTGAGATAGCAAACACGTCCCAAAGAAGCGGAGAGTTAAAGTTAACCCAAACCGGGCCACGGGTATTTGGTATAGGGAAGATAAAAGGAGCATCCCAAACGCGGCCCATGTGGAAGATGGGAAACATACCCGCACAAATTACCGCAAATATGGTCATAGCCTCGGCAGCGCGGTTGATACCGGTTCTGAAACGCTGGCGGAAAAGCAAAAGGATGGCTGAAATCAAAGTTCCGGCGTGACCAATACCGATCCACCAAACGAAGTTGGTGATATCCCATGCCCAACCAATTGTTTTATTTAAACCCCATGTTCCGATACCGAACCAAACAGTCCAGGTTAAACAGAAAACAAAAAAACAAGCTCCGGCACCGGTGATTAAAGTTGCTATCAGCCACATAGGGGTTATCCTTTCTGTAGGCGCAACCAGATCGTCCGTGATCTTGGTGTAGTTCTTGTCTAATCCATTGATTAGCGGTTCCCGGAATTCTGATTCGTATGCGTGCATTTCTAAAAATTAATCAGTTTAAAAATTAGTATTTAGTAGTTAGTATAAAGTATAAAGATAAAACCAATCTTCCCTCCTATCGCTAACTTCAAGTCTTTATACTCAATACTTTATACTCTCGTCTATTATGCTTTTGGATGATAGTAATCTATTACTTCATAATGCTTCTCTTCTTCGCGGTTACGTACCTGTGTTAAGTAAAGAACGTTTGGCATGGTGTGTATTTCTTCAATAACACCGAATGCTCTTTCGTCCTGGAACATTTTGGTCACTTCGCTTTCTTTGTTGTTTCTATCGCCGAAAGTGATAGCGTTGGTAGGGCAAGCTGTTTGACAAGCTGTGTGTATGTCGCCGTATTCTTTTACAGTGCCATCTTCAGCAAGCTTAAGGCCGGTTAATACACGGTTAGCTTTTTTAGCTTCCAGTTTACCACCTTGTAAACGCTGAACACAGAATGAGCATTTTTCCATTACCCCTCTTGAACGAACTGTTACATCAGGATTCAATACCATACGTGTAAGTGGCTCGTGCATTTCAAGCGTTGTTTCGCTTAACGGGCGGTTGTTATCTGTGCCCCATTTCTTATCAAATGCATCGGCCTGCTGGTAATCGTACCAGTTAAACCTTCTTACTTTATAAGGGCAGTTGTTAGCGCAGTAACGGGTACCAATACAACGGTTATAAGCCATCTGGTTCAAGCCTTCGCTGCTGTGGTTGGTAGCGGCAACAGGGCAAACGTTTTCGCAAGGTGCGTTATCGCAGTGCTGGCACATTAAAGGCTGGAACACTACATCCGGATTGTCAACTTCGCCGGTATAGTAACGGTCAATACGCATCCAGTGCATTTCGCGGCTACGGCGAACCTGGTCTTTACCTACAACCGGCACGTTATTTTCAGCATTACAAGCTACCACACAAGCGCCACAACCGGTGCAGGTGTTCAGGTCAACTACCATCGTCCAGTGTGGGCCCGGATATTCGTGCTTGTCGTACAGGGTAACCATGTTTTCAAGAATCTCCTTGCGGTCTTCGTTACCGGCATTAGAGTCTTTCTTGTATTCGTGGAGTGTAGTTTCTTTAACAATCTTCCGGGTTTTAATGCCACCCAAATCCTTCATAGTAATGTTGAAGTGGGTCTGGGTAATAGCCAGCTGCTCGTTCTTATCGGTTTTATCCAATGTTGCTTTAGCAATGTTGCTAAAGTTTCCGTCTTTGGCAGCAGCTAAAAACTGGAACACACCTTTACCGTTTCTTAATTCAGGGTTAGCTATGCCTTCGCGTCCGTAACCTACGGCAATACCGAAAGTGCCATCCGGTGTTCCGGGAACGCCCACAACAGGCAATTCAACGGTTTGTCCGTTAGCAGTAAGCTTACCAACTATATATCTCTTCTCTTTAAAGTCGCCGTCGAAGTTGTAGCCGTTTTTCACTAACCATTTAGGACTTGCAATAATGTAGTTATCCCAGGTAATTTTAGAAACCGGATCTGGTAATTCCTGTAACCATGGATTATCAGCCCAGTATCCGTCGCCAATGGCAATTGATTCGTAGAATTTAACCTGGAAATCGCTGCCTAAAGATGAAGCAGTAGCAGAAACTGCAGAAACAGCATCAGAAGCGCCTTCAGCTTTGTAAGAGGCAACGCCTGTTGCAGGAATTTCAACTTCGCCATCAGCTACCGCTAAATCCCAGAATGACCAGAACAGGCCACCGTGCTCAGCTTTAGTTGCAATATTCGACTCCCAGTATTTTTGAATAAAGTCGTAATAGCTACCTTCTTTACCAGCCCATTTCAACAGTGTTTCCTGGAAAGGACGGGTATCAAATAACTTAGTAATAGTAGGCTGTGTGGTATTGAAAATACCGGCTTTAGGCTCGGCATCGTTCCAGCTTTCTAACCAGTGGTTATCAGGTGTAACGTATGTAGTTGCCAAAGAGGTTTCGTCCTGGCGGTTAGCGAAAGAAACTGTTACATCAGCTTTCTTCAAAGCTTCAGCAAGTCCTTTAACCGGAGAAGTATAAACAGGGTTCGATTCGTAAAACAATACGGCCTTGGTAGTTCCTGCATTCAAACCTTCAATTAATGAAGTGATTGCTTTATCAGAACCTTGTTTGGTGTTGTATGGACGGTCCCAGGTAATGGTTGTGCCATAGTTGCCCAAAGCATTATTGATAGCGTTAACCAGCAACTGAGCGTTAGTATCATTTGAACCACTTACTACAAGCGACTCGCCTTTTGCAGCTAAAAGTTCTTTTGCTGCCTTGCCAACTTTGTCGTTCTTAGCTGAACCACCTGCAACAATTACATTGTAGAGGTCAACTATAGCGTTTAGTTCGTCAGAAGGTTTAACAGCTATACGGGTATCAGATTTATATCCTGTAATGGTAGGAACCGATTCAATGTGAATGTGGCGGCTCATGTCTTTCTTATCGTCCGATACTCTTCTGTTGATTGCATAATCAGCAGAGAATTCAACCGGCGATAACCAGGTGCCTAAGAAATCGGCACCCACACCTACTATAACCTTTGCTTTAGCAAAGTTGTATGAAGGGATTAAACGTTTGCCGAATGATTTTTCGTTGGCATCCAGTATACCTGAATAAGAAATACCATCGTATACCAGGTGTTCGAATTTGCTTTCGCCTATTGATTTGCCATACTCTTCAATAACCGCTTTGGTTGAAGGAGAAATAATAGTTGAAGAGAACAAGACTACTTTACCTGCAGCCGCAGCAGCTTTCAGCTTATCGCCTATTTCCTTATCGGCAGTATCCCAGCTAACATTTTCTTTTCCTCTTTTAGGACCTTTAAAGCGGGCGCCATCATATAAACTAAGTACGGAAGCCTGTGCACGGGCGTTGGTGCCGCCTTTGGTAACACGGGCATTTTTTAAGTTTCTTCCTTCAACTTTAATAGGGCGGCCTTCGCGTGTTTTAACTAACACAGCGCAGTAATCGCCACCCTCGTAAAAGGTAGTTGCATAAAAGTTAGCAATACCCGGGGCAATTTCTTCAGGCCTCCAGATATAAGGAATAGATTTACGAACCGGCATTTCGCAGCTTGCTGCTATGGCAGCAGCGGTTACGCTAAATCCCAGCATTTTCAGAAAATCCCTTCTGTTTGAATTGCCAGTAGAAATAGGTTCAGTGATAGAACTTAAAACAGGAAGTTCATCACGGAATTCCTTTTCAGCTAACTGACGGAAACCTTCAGATTGTTCCTTTTCTTCTATCCCTTTCCAGTAAATTTTTTCAGCCATTGCTTTATGTTGATCGTTATTGCTTAAATGAATACTAATTAGTAGTGGCACTTCTGACATTCAGTACCACCAATGGTTTCAACAGTTACCTTGTCAATAGTTTTGTTCTTCAGATCCTGGTGAATTTTCTCATAAGTGCTGTAGTAGTTGTTAGAGGCAAACTGCACTTCAGTTTGGCGGTGGCAGTTAATACACCAGCCCATTGAAAGTGGTGAATACTGATAAACCTGGTCCATAGTTTCAACAGGGCCGTGGCAGGTTTGGCATTGAACTTTACCGGCGTTTACGTGTTGAGAGTGGTTAAAGTAAACGTGGTCGGGCAGGTTGTGGATACGAACCCACTCAACCGGCTTAGCCGAAGCGGCGTTTGCATAGGTTTTGGTGGCAGGGTCCCAACCAACTGCTGCATATATTTTAGCAATTTCCTCAGTTCCATATTTAGGGCCTTTGCTTACATTCTTGTGGCAGTTCATACAAGTGTTAAGCGAAGGGATGTTTGAGTTTTTGCCTTTGTAAGCTGTTTGGTGGCAGTATTGGCAGTCAATTTTGTGCGTTCCGGCATGCAAAGCGTGCGAGAATTTGATAGGCTGGTCGGGCTGATAACCCTGCTGGCGGCCTAAGTGAACACCCCAGTCAACAGTTGCATATCCGCAGTAAACAATCAAAACCAGGATAACAGCTACAATAAAGTTAGGTTTTTTGTAGAAACGAGTTTTAGGTGCAGTTACAATACCTTTCTTCTCATCAATAATCTGATCTAACCTGTTAGTTACACCAATCAGGATAGCAACCAGCACAATCAGGAAAAGGACAAAAATATAAAGAGAAGCGCCTGGAGCGTTTCCCCCTGATTGGGCAGAACCACCACCAGCAGCCGGTGCAGCAGCTGCAGGTGCGGCAAAAGCATCAGAATTCTCTACATAAAGGAGGATATTATCAATATCGGCATCTTTTAAAACACCGGCAAACACGTTCATTTCAGCCGGGCGGCTGCTACGCATAGCAACAGCGTAGGGATATTTAGCATTTACAGCATCGTGCCAGTTGTTAATCCAGACATGCAGCCATTGAGTGCCGGTTTTGCCCTGGTAGCTTCCGCCGCCATCCCAGCGGGCAGTTGCTCCCTTTAATGCAGGGCCAGTACCATCCGCAGTAGGGTTGTGGCAGGCAGCACAGTTGCTTTTAAATAATGCTTTTCCTTCCGACCATTTGGCCTTATCAATTTCAGCGTGGGCTACCAGCATTCCTAAACACAGGAAAACTGTTAATAAGGTTGTGAGAGAAAGTTTCTTCGATGCTTGCGCGTGGTGTTCTAATATCATTTTGCAGAGAAATGTCATAGAATTGTAAAAAAAATGCGCGGCAAATATGAACACCAGCGACTAAAAAACCAAAATTTAGGCAATAAAATTTCGGACAAAATTTTATTTGGAATAGATTTAAATAAGCCATCAAAACCAGATTTAACAGGGGTTTCAGGCCAAAATAAATATTAAAAAAAACGCGCATTGTTGAAATGTGTATAACAACCAGCGTACGAATACACTTTGACTGACAAAAATCAGGTGCATAACCTACCTGACAAGAGTCATTACCTGGCTGGAAAATAATCGCTATAATGCACACAGATGAGGCTGTGCCTGTGTTTTATTTAACACAAAACAGACAGAAAAAAAGGTGTTAAAATTTGCGGATAGTAAAATGGAAGGTAGTGCCTTTGCCTGTTTCGCTTTCAAACCAGATTTCGCCATTGTAGTATTCTACAATCTTTTTGCAGATAGCCAGCCCAATACCTGTTCCATCATACTCGTTTTCGTTATGCAGGCGTTTGAACATTTGAAAAATAGTGTCGGAGAACTCTTTCGAAATGCCTATACCATTGTCGTGCACCGAGAAAGTGTAGTAGTTAAGCGAATTGGTCCAAAATACATTGATTTCAGGCTTTTCGCTTTTATTGAACTTCAAGCCATTGGTAATCAGGTTCTGAAATACGTGATACATCAATGATGAATGCACATTATTAACCACCGGCAATTCCTTGCTTATAACCACCATACCATCTGCGGCTTTCAGCTTATCACTTAATTCAAACCGTACCGTGCTAACCACATCATTCAGGTTTACAGGAGTTGGATTTGGCAGGTTGGTGCCAATACGGCAATAGGAAAGCACATCGTCAATCAGCCGCTCCATTCGCTTGGCGCCATTGCGCGAGTAGTCTACAAACTCCCTGGCCTCAGGATTTAACGAATTACCATGCTTGTTAACCAACAGGTTCATAAAGCTGGAAATGTTTCTTACCGGCGCCTTTAAATCGTGCGAAATGATGTAAGCAAATTGCTCCAGGTCTGAATTTGACCGTTTTAACTCGTTGGTTTGAAAAGACATCTGAACCTGGGAAGACTCCAGTTCATTTTCGGCTTTACGGCTGTACATCACTAACTGGTAAATAGCTCCAATAGCCAAACAAAACTGAACTACTATGCCGATATGATACATGAGCAATTGCTGGTCGTTGCTCAAATAATAAGCTTTAAAATAAGGCATGGTCAATTCGCTTAAAAACATCAGCAGCAGCGGCAGGGCTGCACCAGTAACAATCAACGCCTTATCTTTTTTAAGATCGTAAATCAGGAAGGGAATAAGTAATGAAATTACAAAAATACTTTCGCCTTTAGCCATGGGGCCCATAGTTGCTACGGCTACAAACAACAGCAGGTTAACACCAATCATAAAGGTTATTCTTGACAGGCGGGTATAATTAAAGCCATTCATAAAGCCAACACAGACGCAAAGCAGGCTAACGCCTAAAGTAGAATACATCCAAAACCACTTTTCCCATAAAATAGCAATGGTAAGATATACCAGCGAGGCAACGAAAGCGTTAATGGTTAAAAAGTTGGTTATGCGAACGTATTTCTTTTGACTTTTCTCTATATCCGAGTCTGCTCCCACGCTCAACAAATTCTCGTACAGAGATACGAGGGGGTTCATCTCATTGGATTTCACCTTTTCCGAGTATTCCGCAGTCTTATCGGTTAAGGAGAAATCAATAGCGTTATCCCGAAAATTAGCCATAAAAAATCATTTTATTACACAATGCCCAATTTGTTTTACTCCATTTGTAACATAAATGTTTCAGCTTTTTACAAATAATTCATGTAAGCACCTCTGCCATGTCTCCGGGTTTTGCTAAAACAAAAGGTCGCCCCAGGGGGGCAGGCGACCTTTTGGCTAATTTAGTATTTTTTTATAATTGCTTTTCAGAGTAATAGAAATATATATTGTTTACGGGTTTTTATTAAAAAGGTTGTGATTTACGACAAAATGCTTTTAGAGGCATGTTTCGCACGGAGTTAACAGCCGAGGAATACAAACCAATGCATAGTTTTTTTGAATTAGTCTTCATTTTTATTCCATGCATGCCAATGACAATTACTGTAAATAATTGATTCTCAATAGCAGGTTCACGCAAAGACCGCGAAGGAATACAGCGCAAAGAACCGCGAAGAATTATAAAAATCATTGCGGTCCTTTGCGTCACTCTTTGCGCCCTTTGCGTGAACCGGCTGTTGTTATTTGCAAATGGTTTCAGGGGCACCCCTGATGAGTTACTCCGTGCGACACTTGCCTTTGGCGTTTGCATTTTTAATAAAAGGAGTGCGGATTAGGTATATTTAAACCACTTAATAAAATATTCTATCCCCCACATCGTCTTTCATCTCATACAGGACAAAAGGACTATGGTTAACTTAAATATCACAATGGCCGATACCCAGAACGACTCTATCCGGCTAACAGTTGAAAAGGAGCGTAAACGTTTGCTTGATTTTATACGCAAGCGGGTGCCTACCCAGGAAGATGCTGAAGACATTCTGCAGGATGTTTTTTTTGAATTGACAAATACTTACCGGTTGATGAAGCCGGTTGAGCAGGTTGCCTCGTGGCTGTTTACAGTAGCCCGGAACAAAATTACCGACCGCTACCGTAAAAAGAAACCGACATCGCTTGAAGACCACTTTGCCGTGCGCGCCGGCGATGATGGGGACAGGCTGGATATTTCAGACTTTTTGCCTTCCAACTCAAACAGCCCTGAAACGGAGATGATGCGGGAAGCAATCAGCGATGGATTAATGGCAGCTTTGGAACAACTACCAGCCGAGCAAAGGGAAGTATTTATTATGCACGAAATAGAGGATAAGAGCTTTCAGGAAATTTCGGAAATAACGGGAGCGAATGTTAACACCCTGTTATCGAGAAAAAGGTATGCCGTGTTATTTTTAAGAGAACAATTACAAAGCCTGTATAACGATTTATTTAATACTTAAAAAAAAATCGCCCGCTGCTGGTTGGCACCTGAAGGGGCATAACAACACTAAAAAACAAACTTATGAAATGGATATTTAAAGGAATTGGAGTGCTGATGTTAATTGCACTTGGCGTGTGCCTGTTTGGTTATGGCACCATGTGGTTGTGGAATTACGTAATGCCGGAATTATTTCACCTGCCGGTGATTGATTTTTACCACGCTATAGCGCTGGTTATACTTTCGAAAATATTATTTGGAGGTTTTAAAGGCCGCGGACATTGGCAACGCCGCAAAATGTGGAAGGCAAAATGGGAAGGCATGAGCCCCGAAGAACGCGAACAGTTTAAAGCCAAATTTGCTGACCGCTGCAGGCATAAATGGGGAAGGGCTGAGAAGAGCGAGTAATTGAGGGTGCTTAAATACAGGGGACGCTGATTGGTTATGATGATTATGATTGAATACAGGTTATCAGAATTGAATAACCATCCGTCCGGGCAATAACAGGGATTAAATTAAAAGGCGGTCATAGTGGTCGCCTTTTTTTATTCCTTGTTACATCTTAACCCACTTTTGTTTTACCAAAGTATTGTTCACGTTAATTTCAGCAACGTAAACCCCGACCGGAAGAGAAGATATATCAAGTCCACAGTTAAGCGCCTGTTTTGTTTCGATTACAAGGCTTCCGATGCTGTTAAATATTTTTATATCTGTTTCTTCAGAACTGGTGGTTTTAAAATAGAGCAGGTTATTGGCCGGGTTGGGATAAACCTTAAAATCGTTTTGGGTGAGGTCAGTTGCAGGAGTATCGGCGTATTTGTTTACATAGCCGGGTATAACTTCGCTTAGGGGTCGCTTCCATACTCCGGAACCATTTGTTCCAATAAAAAGATAGTCTTCACATACGGTGTAAGCATTGATGCCTAGGGGAAACGGCAACCCCTCACCTATATCGGTCCATGAATTACCATTGTTGCCCGATAATAACAGGTGATTATTATCACCGGCAATAATATTGGTATCGTAAACAAATAATGCCGGACAAAATTGAGGCGGCAGGTNNGTATTGCCGTTATTACCTGATAGATACAGCCCCTGATTTTGGACGGATAAAAAAAGGTTGCTACCACAGGCTGCAAGGTCAGCCCCATATGAATCATCATAGTTATCAACTCCTATAGGCACCTTACTTGCTGCCGAATAGTTTCCACTCCAAGTAGCTCCATTATCAGGTGAAAAAAAGTATTCATAGCCCCCGCCGGGACTACAGGGGTCCCACCAATCCGCCCCAACCAAAATACAAGTCCCCCCTACTGTTACGGAGTTTATTCCAAATGCTTGATGATCAGTCTGCCTAATAGCATATAGCAGATTCCATGAATTTCCATTATCTGTTGATGTAAAAAGCTCACTGCTATAGGCACTACCATAAATTTCGCTGCCGTTGTTAGCGAACACTTTGGTCTCCTGACCTGTCGGATCGCGGTTCATCGCTGCCCAGGTGTTGCCATGATTGCCAGATAAAAACTCGCCAGAGGTATAGGTTTGTACGAAAATTTCACTGTCGGCAGAAATTAATGAGCTTAAATTACCATTCGGTACATTTGAATTACCCTTTGGTAAGCTATCATTTATTATCCATGTGTTCCCGTTATCGGCAGAAGAAAACAATTCCCCATACCCCATGCCTCCTGTAGTGACAAAAACAACATTTCCACTTGTTACCATCGAACCTATTGATGCGGATGTTAAGCTGCTAATAACAGATGTATCACCAGCAGCCGGGCCATTGGCCGACTTCCATTGCGCCTGCAAAGTGTTATGGAAAAGGATAAGCGTAACGAGTATTGAAAAGGGGAGCTTTTTCATAATACCAGGTTTTACAATTATTGCAGGTTAATAAAATACAACATTTAATTTAATTGTTACGGCAGTTAACGCATGTTTTTGATACTTATTATCTGAAATGCAAATTCTTTGCACCAACCCGCAGGGTCCCCATTCCGCAGAGCCGGAA
>PMXD01000187.1 GCA_003165895.1 Bacteroidota bacterium
AGGGAAATTTGTCGTACACCCTAAGCCCAAACTGTAAAGCTTGAAATTGAAAGAAATCATAACTTCGCGAAGCCCCGAACTGTTAGCGACAATGCTTTGGTGACAGTGCGAACCTGGAACTTTTGAACAATAACGGAACAAAACCAAATGGGATTGCCTGACATTTTGAAAGATAAAACTCCGCTTGACGACATCAACATGACTTTTCGTTTCCTGATAACGGAATACAACTTTCAATTAGTCAAGGCCGGGAAAACTGAAAATTTTAAGGCAAAATACTTTGCGGTTTATCGTAACGACAACTCAAAACTGCAAATAGAAATTTGTGGCGATATATCATGGTTTCACTGCGAAATCAGACGGCTCATAAACGGACAACCAGCAAAGTACAGCGACAGCGACAACTGTATCGGATTTGAAAGTTTAGCGGTTTTAGAAAGCAACAACAACTACGAACACCTGGACTATTATGCTTACGGCAGTACAGGTTTGAAAGGGGTTTTGGAGAACACAGCAAAGTTGTTTAAGCGACATCAGAGTTTTTTCACGATGGACAATTGGATAGATGTAAAAAGAATTGAACAGTTACGGGATGATGATTTTGAAAAGAAGTACGGCAAAAGACCTGACCATAATAAGCCGACATTTTTTGGTGAGTTTAAAAAACAAGCTACAAAACTTCTCGCTGACAATGGATTTAAATTACTTGTTGACAGCGATGAGCTTTCTCCATTTGACAGTAGCGGAATGGCAGACTATCTGACTTTCCACAAAGACAACAAGCAAATACAAATTTCGCAGCTTGACTGGAGAGACGACTACTTTGTTTACTACATCAGAGTTGATAATAAAAAAGTATTTGAGATTGACATAAGCACTCTGGACATTGACAAAGCGGTTGAAAAAACTTTGAAAGAACTTACGAAACACCTATGAAGAGAAGCCCCGGCCTTACCTGATCTCTGAGACCGGCTTTCACCGTTGTTCCAGTGTTCCGCCCCGGATCCCCTGGAATCTATCTATGAAACTTTGAGGTCTGTGACCTCAAAGTCCTTCACGGCCGGACGTTTGCAAAGAGATAATAAAAGATTGCGAACCGATATATGAATTGGCTTTGTTATTTGAGTCGTTCCACGTATATGCCAATTCTATAAATGTTCACGGTGATGCTTATATACAACCTCTGCTACCGATAATGCAGTGAAGCCGGTCTTGCTTATTCGTTCACCGGCTTTCTTTCCTTCACGATATTTCTTCTTCCAGTAATAGAGTGTTTTATAATTGATTCCGTTAACTTTGCAGAAATCCTTAACAGTAAGGTTGGTGCTTAGCTGTTTTTCTATCAGCGGGAAGTGGTGTACGACAAATTTCCCTTTNNAGGGAAATTTGTCGTACACCCGCGGGAAGTGTTTTTCGGAGAGGGTGCGCAAAGTGTATGTTTTGCGCGCAAATTTAGTTACTGGTTATGCTGCCTGCAATATGCACTTAACCGAAGGGATACGCTGATTCGTACATTCACTTTTCGCGGGGAAAAGAACCAATCAGGATATCCCGATAGTTAAATTACATCTAAAAACATGCATCTCAAATAAAATGAGATAAACAAAAACACCCTCGTTATTTATCCATTTTACTTCCTTTTCATCACCATCCTGGCTTTGCATATTGGATGGCCCAAGCTTGCTTAATAAATACTCTTTGTGTTTACAATACGCATCCTTAGATTCGCTATCGCCCACATAGGATAAGCTTATTGATTTAAAGAGGTTCTCTGACTCAAATGTATAGTAAAAGGCAGACCACCATCCTGACATACCTTCAAGAAGGGTTTTGTCGTTCCATATAATTACGACCCCGGTCACTCATGTTAATGACTTCCGGATTACCATAATGCTTCAACGATGGCATCGGTGTATACCACGGAATCAAAATATCTGTTCCTTCAAAACAAACTCCTCTTTCAAGTTTATCCCAAATCATATTATCGTAATTGATTTTCTTTCTACTAAAGGGCAAAACGAATTGTAAGTAGTAGCGGTGTAGCCGGTAATCAACCATGCACAGAAACCGGCAACAAGAATACACAACTGTTCCAAAGGTAAATTAGTTTAGTTCAGATTCAAAAATTGCCTTTCTATTTTTCATTCTGTAGCTTTTGCCGGACAGATTAATAATTTCACATTTATAGAGTAATCTGTCCGGTAAAGCAGTAGCCAACACTTCCTCATCAGGCATTTTTGCCCGGTCTGCCGGCATTTTATTTGTTGTGATGATAAAAGATGTGCTTTCTAATCTAAATGTAGAAGTCAGATTACATGAATTACCTAAACTAATATTATTTATTAGCTATATTTATTATTTTTTTAATTGTAGTTGCTAAAACTTTCGCATATCCTGGTGTAACAGGTAATCTATCGTATAGGGCGTCATGGTTCCAATTCATTTTGGTTAACCCAATTATTGCCTGACAATTTTGATCCCAACCACCATCACCTGCAAACCTTCTTATTTTGAGAGGAGAGGGAATTCCTTTCCCCTCCTTAAAGAAATTTTTATTGCCGGCATGTAATATTTCTTCAGTGCTGGTTAGTTGTATTTCTGTAGAAAGATGTGAGGGATTTTTGGCTTCAGTTATCCCGGCAACTTCAGCTTTTTGCGGGATTACATGTTCTGAATTATTGCTTTCTTTATTATTTAAATCAGGAGTGGTGATTCCGCCTGTTATTTTTTGTTCTAATTGTTTATCATTCTCTATTACCGGACAAAAATACAAAAAAGGGACGGTATTTTNNAAACGGGGAAACCAGGGCAAAATACACGCTTGCATTTCAGCTTTTTCGATACGGAATAGTGTTGCAATACAGTTACTACCGAAATTGCATGGTGGTAGTTTTCGGCTTTGGTTTCCCCATTTCGGGGACGGATGGGGTTGAGACAAGTAGATAAACCCAGTATTTGCTGATATGGAGAGAATAATTTTGCTTTAAACAGGATGTGTGTATAGGCAAGCTGAAGGGAGGACTTTTAAATACCAGCTATGTAAATGTGGGACAAGTGGGGATGATAGTAAGTATGCACAAGAAGCTCCCCTGGTTTGGTTACTTTTCAGGGCAGTGATTTTAACAATTCAAAGAAATTAACAATTAAAGACGATAAAACTTAGTGTCCTTATTACACTAAGTTAATAAAAATGGCGAACTTTACATCTATTACATGGCAATATCGTATATTACTAAAAGCAAAAATACCAAGTATGGGAAAAATTAAAATTGCAGTCAATGGCTTTGGCCGCATTGGCAGGGTGTTTACCAGGATAGCGCAGCTAAACCCGGATATAGAAATTGTTGCCGTTAATGATTTGACGGATAGCAAAACGCTGGCGCATTTGTACAAGTACGATTCGGTGCATGGCGTTTCATTACATTCAGTGGGCCATACGGCAGATACCATTATTATTGACGGAAAGCCTATCAGGATATTCAGTGAAAAGTCGCCTGATAAATTGCCATGGGGCGAACTGGGGGTTGATTTTGTAATTGAATCAACCGGGCATTTTCTGGATGTGGAAAGTTGCAGTATGCATTTAAAGGCCGGCGCCAAAAGGGTAATTATTACGGCGCCTTCAAAAGGAGATGATATAAAGGCCATTGTAATGGGTGTTAATGACGATACTTTAAATGTTGGCGATATTATTGTATCAAACGCCTCGTGCACCACTAACTGCGCGGCGCCTATGATAAAGGTTTTATATGATAACTGGGGCATAGAAAATGGTTACATTAATACCGTACATGCCTATACCGGCGACCAGAGATTGCACGATTCGCCGCATAAAGACCTGAGAAGGGCACGGGCTGCAGCAAATTCAATTATACCAACCACCACCGGTGCTGCAAAGGCGATAACCAGAATTTTTCCTGAGCTGATTGGCAAATTGGGCGGCAGCGGTATGCGTGTGCCGGTTATTGACGGGTCAATTACAGAAATTATCTGCGTTTTAAGTAAGCACGCCACTGTTGAAGAAATAAATAATGCTTTTAAAAAAGCTTCTGCTGCCGGATTGAACAGGGTTTTGGAATATACAGACGAACCAATAGTTTCGGTTGACGTTATCGGAAACGCACACTCGTGCGTGTTTGATGCCGAGCTAACCATGACAGTTGGCAACACCGTGAAGGTTTTGGGTTGGTATGATAACGAGTATGGTTATTCGAGCAGGCTGGTGGATTTGGCAAGAAAAATGGCTGGCCTTTTGCAGCCATCGGTGGTGGCAGAGAGGCCTAAAGTAGTAGTGTAAGGAAATTTTATGCTGAATTTATAAAGTCCATAAATTCAGCCCTTGAAATAAATTTGGCACCCATGCTTTCGAGGTGTGGGGTGTGTACCTGGCAATCTATTAAATTAAATTTACCCGATTGGCACAAGGCAATGAGGGCCAGTTTGGATGCATTGGGTACTTTGCTGAACATGCTTTCGCCGCAGAATACTTTATTTACTACTACGCCATACAAGCCACCTACCAGTTCATCCTGCTGCCAGGCCTCAACCGATTGAGCAATATTTTTTTGATGCAGGCGGACGTAGGCTTGTATCATGTCAGGATGAATCCAGGTACTATGCTGGCCTTTGCGGCTGATGGTGGAACAATTTTTCATGACTCCTTCAAAATCAGTATTCCATTTTACCTGGTAGCGGTTTGATTTTATGAGCTGCCGCATGCTGTGCGAAATGCGGACTTCATCCGGCTTTAAAACAAACCGCTGGTGAGGGCTGTACCATAAAATGGGTTCGCCTTCGGCATACCAGGGGAAGATGCCGTTTTGATAAGCCAGTATAAGCCGTTCAACCGATAAATCACCACCTATGGCCAGCAGGCCGTCTTCTTCGGCCAGTGCGGGGTTGGGGAAAATAAGTTTGGAGGTGAGTTGGAAAAACAAAATTTATTGATGGAAAATGAATTTTGCGATGCCAATAAACGAAGCTAACTGGCCAATCCAAAAAATAAACATCCACTTAATAATCTCGGCTTTTACATTGGCTAAATCTTCTTTAGTAGCAAAAATATTGGTCTTTTCCTCCAGCCTTCTGTCTACTTTAGATTCCACATAATGTACCAAGGCTTTAGCTTTTTCAGCACCCATTTGCTGAGATAATGCCTCGTATAATTCAATTTCCGAAATCAACATACTTCTTAGTTTACTTCAAATATAATGGTATTCTGCATAATTATAAAGTCAAAGGTTCCTGCATTAATTAGTATTTCCCTTTCTCCGTTTTTAAGTTTGATTGGAATAACAGGCGGGATAATGTCCTCCCCTAAGCTGTTTCTTCCCAGCTTCTTATACTGAAATTTCATAAAGAATATCCAATATAATTTACCAGTTCAACCGGTATGCGGGCTAAAATGGGTTTGTTGTACCCATTGGTTATAGCTTTTTCACAGGCTTCTTTAGCCGTCTTTCCATTTCCGACAACAGTTTTTTCGTCGTCTTTAAAAGCTACCCATTGCCCCTTATATTTTTCAAAAACCTTTGTGATATCTATTGGCATACAACTTTATGTTAATAACTTATTCGATGGTAAGCATTTTCCCCCAATTTTAATACCGGAATGATAGTGGGCCGCTACGCGCATGAGAGGACTCAAAGATGATACAAAAATACACGCATTAGAAATGCGGATGCTATGGGATCCTCGTTGAAATAAACGAGGACCAGTTGGGGGCCTTGCAATGCCCGGCTTTTTTATATACTGCTTCAATAATCCCTGTGTATTCCTTATTATCTCCAATATTATCA
>PMXD01000185.1 GCA_003165895.1 Bacteroidota bacterium
TAATGATTTATATGGGCTAATTTGTTAAATTTCCAACCAGTTTATTATGCACTTTTTGTCTCACTATTACTACGAATTACCCGGCAAAAGCCCTCTTTTTATAGCAGGGCTTGGCATCCCCGACCTGGCCCCCGATTTTTCCCATGCCTATAACTCCGTGGTCAAAAAATCCGTATTAAACAATGGGTACGATGTGCAGCAGATTCAAAATGGCATTGAAAGCCATTACCATGCAGATAAAATATTCCATAATTCCCCCGTATTTGCCGAATTAATGGCACTGACCACCCAATCCTTTTTAACCGCAGGATTAAGTCGCGAAAAGTTGAGGCTATCGGTTATTGCCCACGTGGCAGTAGAGCTAATGATTGACCGGCAAATACTGCTTGAAAACGAACAATTGTGTTTTGATTATTATAATTGCTTAAACAATGCCAGCGAAGCGGTAATTTCAACTTACTTTGAGGCGCATTCTTTGGAGGAATTAAAGAGGAAATTTTTGATTAAATTTCAGTTTTTCAAAGAGCGAAGGTTTTTGTTTTTATTTAGTGATCTGGAAAATATAGTGACAGGGTTAAGCCGGATATACGCGGGTGTTACAAACACAGAGTTTACGGACGATGAGAAACGCTTTTTTTTAAATGCTTTAAACAATATAGATTCCACAATACGTTATAGCTGGAAGAAAATTTTGAACGCAAAAAGTTTATGAACAAAACAACCCGACTCTTTTTACTTTTTCTGGTTTTAAGCACCCCGGCATATTCGCAGGTAGTACGCAAATACAGTGACGACTTTCTGGAAATAGGCGTTGGGGCCAGGGGCCTTGGCATGAGCAACGCGCAGGTGGCAACAGCCAACGATGTTTACGCCAGTTATTATAACCCGGCGGGTTTGGTTAATATACCCAACACCATTCAGCTGGGGTTTATGCATAACGAGTACTTTGCCGGTATTGCCAAATACGATTACCTGGTGGTGGCCATTCCGGTTACGCCTAAAAAACGGGTAATAGGGTTTTCTTTTTACAGGTTTGGTATTGATGATATACCTAATACCCTGTTCCTGATTCAACCCGATGGAAGTATCAATTACAATAACATTACCTCCTTTTCTTCTGCCGATTATGCTTTTATGTTTCATTATGCCGAAGCCTTGCCCATACCGGGTTTAAGTATTGGCGGCTCGGTTAAAGTAATTTACAGGCAGATAGGAAACTTTGCAAAAGCTTATGGCTTTGGTATTGATGCCGGTTTACAATACCAGGTAAAAAACTGGCATATTGGATTAATGGCGCAGGATGTATCAAGCACATTCGAT
The DNA here is from genome assembly GCA_003165895.1 of Bacteroidota bacterium. Taxonomy (GTDB): domain Bacteria; phylum Bacteroidota; class Bacteroidia; order Chitinophagales; family LD1; genus Bog-950. The sequence continues at coordinate 1,321 of PMXD01000185.1, forward strand.
GCCTGGCACATGAGTTTTACGGATGCCGAAAAGCAAATACTGCTGCAAACCAATAATGCTTTACCTGCTAACAGCCTTGAAATAACCACCCCGATGATAATTCTGGGTGGGGCCTATGAAGCTTTTATCATTAAAAAAGCCAAACAGACTTTTTCGGTTTTGCCCGAAATTAACCTGGCCTTTACCACCGATGGACAAAGAAACGTGCTTGTTTCGGCAAAGCCCATTAGTATGGATCTTCGTGCAGGGCTTGAACTGAAGTATTCGCCTGCCAAAGATATTGACCTGATACTGCGTGGCGGCGTGGGCAATATTCAGCGTGCCACCAACGAATTAGGAAAAGAAAATTTTATGGTATCCCCCAGCATAGGTGCAGGTATTCATATTAAAATAGTATCTATTGATTACGCGCTGACAAACCTAACCACCATCAGCAGCGCGAGTGATGGGGCAGGATTGTACTCCAACGTAATTTCACTAAGGGTTGATATCAATAAAAAACAAAAGGAGTAGCGGATGAAAAGAAATCTACTCATCATTATTTGCTTTATTCTCGTTTCATTTTCGCACCTGCTGGCCCAGCCTTATGGTAACGAATGGTTGACGTATGGTGTGCCATATTATAAAATACAGGTTGCCACCGACGGTATTTACCGGGTGCCTTATACAACGCTTAACAACGCAATTCCAAACTTTGGCTCTATAAACCCAAATAGCCTGGTGCTTTTTCATAACGGAAAGCAGGTGCCTATTTTTGTTTCTACTTCCAATTCAAGTTTCAGTTCAAGCGACTATATTGAGTTTTACGGAAAGCATAATATTGGCGATGTTGATTCAGTTTTGTATGCCAACGATTCTCTACAGCCGGATATTTATTACAGCCTTTTTAACGATACCTCCATTTATTACCTGGCCTCTATACCTATAACCAGCGGCCCCCATATTTTTTACTCGGCAAATCCAAACGATTTAACAAATCCCCCACCCGCCGAAAGCTATTTTATTTTCCCAAGCCGGCAGGTATATACCGGCCAAAACATACAGGGCATACAATATTATGCCAGCGGTGAGCAGGCCTTTAAATCAACCTTTGATTATGGCGAGGGTTACGGTGATGTAAACTTTTTTGGCAACTTCAGCAACTCGGGCCAAACAAACAACCAGGTTACCAATCAAACATTTAATATACCAACACCGTCAATTGTAAACACCGGCCCGGCAGCCACTTTTAAGTGCGTGTATGAAAACTATTCGCCCGAACCGCATACCGTAAATGTACAGTTAAACGGGTTAAGCCCCATTGTTCAAAGTTCCTATGGCTTTCAGCTTAACCGATATAATATTTCAATTCCCGCAGGCCAGTTACCCAACGGCGGTTCAACAGTTACTTACTCCGCCCAGGACCAGGCTACAAGTTCGCAGCAAAATGTGGTTTTTTTAAACGAAATTGATTACCCGCGTGCCTTTGATTTTGGAGGAGCGAATTCTTTCTTTTTCACCATCAACAGCAACAATGCAAAGCAGCTTTTGTCAATAACCAGCTTTAACAGCAATGGCCTGCAGCCGGTACTTTTTGATATTACAGATGGGATAGTTATTCAGTCAACACAAGCTCCGGGCTCAACACCGCTGCAGTTTGTATTGCCCGCTACCTCAGCAACCAGCCGCGACCTTTGCCTGATAAGCACCGACCCCAGTAGTTTTAACACCGTTACTCAAATGGCCCCGGTAGTTTTCAAAAACTATACAAACCTGAATGCTAACTACCTGATGATATATAACACGCTACTTGATAGCAACAGTGATGTTACCAATTATAATAGCTACCGCAGCAATAACGGAACGCCTTATATAGGCAAGTATTATACGGCTATGGTTGATATAGACCAGTTGTACGACCAGTTTGCTTATGGCGTAAGAAAATCGCCGCTGGCTATCCGCAACTTTGTTCAGTATTGCATACACCGGTACAGCACCGGTGCCTGGACGCAATGGCCACAATATGTTTTCCTGGTGGGCAAAGGCCGCGAATATCCTGATATGCGAAACGGTGGTTCGGCCTATACGCAGTGCTATGTGCCCTGTTTCGGCCAACCCGGTTCTGATAACTTACTGGCAGCTACCCGTAGCAGCGATACTGCTACTGTTTCCATAGGCAGGCTTGCAGCCCAAACGGATCAGCAGGTGCACGATTACCTGGCAAAAATACAGGCATACGAATCTTACCAGGATACTACATCAACCGGCAACGGCTCAAGTACGGGTTACCCGGCCGATGAAGCGATAGCGCCCAAATTGTGGCAAAAACAAATACTTCACTTTAGTGGTGGTACCGGTGCCGCTGAACAATCACTGTTTCAATATTACCTGCAATCTTACGGGCAAATTGCAGCTGATACTTCATGGGGCACCAATATCACTTCATATCAAAAAACAAGCAGCGCCCCTATTGCAACATCCGAGGCGCAGGTTATACAAAACCAGATTGACAGCGGGGTTTCTTTATTGACTTTCTTCGGCCACTCAGCCACCGCCGCTTTTGATTTTAGTATTGATGAACCGGAAGCCTATACCAACATAAACAGGTACCCTGTTATATTATCAAACGGATGTTTTGCAGGTGACATTGATGAAGCCACCCCTGGTTACAGCGAGCGATTTGTGCTGGCCGCCAACAAAGGAGCAATTGCATTTATGGCTACTACCAGCATTTCAGTATCCAACAGCCTCAGTAATTTCAGTTATGAACTGTACCAGAATTTCTGCAGGCCTTACTACCTGAATAGTTTTGGAAACTGCGTACGCCAAACCTTAAAATATATTTACACCAACTACTCTACCGACCCTTTCAGTTTAATGGCCTGCTATGAATTTACTTTGCATGGCGACCCTGCTTTAAGGCTTAACCAATACGAACGGCCCGATTATGCCATTGATAATACCTCAGTTTATTTTACCCCTTCTACTGTTACACAAAGCAACAATACCTTCCAGGTAAATATTATTTGCACCAACCTGGGCAAGGCCATTAAAGACAGTATGAATGTTAGCCTGAAAAGGGTGGTTTACGATGTTAATAATAACCCCATTACATTCAATTATGTGCAGCGCATAAAAGCGCCTTATTACAAGGATACGATAACGTTTACCCTGCCAACGGTATTATCAAATGTTGGTACAGGACAAAACCTGTTTTATCCTTATGTAGATGCCAGTTTTGAAATAGCAGAAATGGCAGAAAACAATAACGGCTTAAATCTTAACCCCAAGCCCCTTTTCATACAGCACGATGATGTATTGCCCATTTACCCTTATGAATACGCCATTGATTCAAGCGCGGCAGTTGTGCTAAAAGCGTCTACTACCAATCCCTTTGCCACCTTACGCGCTTACGATTTTGAAATAGATACTACGCAGCTTTTTAATAGTCCTTTAGGAGTGGGCCTTCACCAAAAAGGCAAGGTTACACAAATCGGGGGAGTACTTCACTGGTCGCCACCGGGTGAGATTTACAAAGACAGTTTAGTGTATTACTGGAGGGTAAAAATTGATACCAGTGCCAACAACTGGCATTACACATCATTTGAACATATAAAAGGCCAGTACGGATGGAACCAATCTCATTTCTTTCAGTTCAGGCAAGATAATTTTCAGACATTGATTTTAGATAGCCTAAGCCGCTCATTCAGGTTTGATTCAACAAAGAATAATATTACTGTGTTAACAGGTTTTGCGAATGCCGAAGGCGGTAACCTGGATTATTCAACCATGGGTTGGAACTACAATAACAGCAATGAATACCGTTTCCGGATGGGAGGATGTGGCTTTAACGAGGGCGTTACATTTGCAGTAATTGACGGAACCACCGGTTTGCCGTGGGTAAGTTATAACGGCGGCGGCAACTTTGGTTCTGTTTACGGTAATTGGCATTGTAGCAGTGAAGCTGACCCGCAATATGGTTTCGATTTCAGCACAGGAAACGAATATGGTTATAACTGGCCGCAGCTCATACAAAAATTTATTGATTCTATTCCAATAGGAGATTATGTTTTAATATATTCAGACAACGTGGTGCCTTACAGCACCTGGAGCCCCGCTCTTATAACCGCATTTTCGCAATTAGGATTTAATGCCCAGGCCTTAAAAACCAGTTCAACGCCTGGTCCGTTTGTGTTCTTTACCAAGCGCACAGCAAACAACAGTTATCAATCGGTTTTTGCTACCTCCAGTAGCTTTTATACCCCTGTTGATACGAGTGTCACCTTTAACGGTAACTGGTACCAGGGGCAAATGTTATCTCCCCTTATTGGCCCGGCAAAAAGCTGGAATGATATGCAGTGGAGGGGACATTCGCTGGAGAGCCCCGGCACCGATATAGATTCGGTGGATATTTTCGGCGTAAACTACAATGGATTGACCAGGCTAATACGTACCACTGCAGCCTATAACAATCCAATTACCAACATATCCGCTACTCAATACCCTTACCTGCAACTGCGGTTGAGAACAGCAGACAACATTAACTTTAAGCCCGTTCAGCTAAATTACTGGCGTGTGCTTTACCAGGAAGTGCCTGAAGCAGCCGTAAACCCCGCTGCACATTATGTGCTTACCAGCGATACAGTTAGTCAGGGCGGCAGCCTGCATGTTGAGGTGGGCATAGAAAATGTGAGTTATGTAGGTATGGATAGCTTACTTACTTATTTTACTATAACTGATGCCCAATCGCACACTACCATAGACTCAGCTAACTATGCACCGCTGCCTGCGCTTACAGTACACAACATTATTTATAACAAACCAATTACTTCAACCAGTACCGTAGGCCTTGACCACCTGACCATTGAAGTAAACCCGCACAATAAACAGCCGGAGGAGTATCATTTCAACAATTATGCACAGCTTAATTTTTATGGCAAGTCCAATAATACTAATCCGCTGCTGGATGTAACTTTTGACGGGGCACATATTTTTAACGGCGATATTATTTCGGCCAAGCCTGATATTGTTATCAACCTCAGAAGCCTGAATAAATATCTTCTGTTGAATGATAGTACCGACCTGAATGTATTTGTGTTATATCCCGGACAAACAACGCCAGTGCGCATAAATTATGATGGCCAGATATTGAAATTCGTTCCGGCAGATACATCGGCGCAGAGTAAAACTAACCAGGCCGAGGCTCTTTACAACCCCAATTTTACACAGGACGGAACCTACGAGTTAATGGTGCAGGATATGGACCCCAGCGGCAACCACAGCAGCAACGTTAGCCGGTATGAAGGCAATACATTCTTTGATTACAAAATGACCTTCCAGGTAATTAATAAACCATCGATAACCAATGTGCTTAATTACCCTAACCCATTCTCTACCTCCACCAAATTCGTATTCACCTTAACCGGCAGCGAAATTCCACAATACATGACTATTCAGATTATGACTGTAAAAGGCATTGTAGTAAAAGAAATAACCGAACAGGAACTGGGTCCTGTACACATAGGCACCAACATATCACAATACGCCTGGGATGGCCGCGATACTTACGGCAGCCTGCTTGCCAACGGCGTTTATTTTTACCGCGTTGTTACCAAACTTAACACCCAGAACCTGGATGGCATGAGTATGAGCTACGACAAATACTTCAAAAAAGGCTTTGGTAAGCTGGTGATTTTGAGGTAATAACAGTTGGTATGCTAAGAATTCCTGTCAGGCGTTCATACTTTTTGCTTCGCGGCCGCTGACGATATGCGTAAAATTCTTTTTTAGTTTCAGAAACCGTTGTTCAAAACCATAATAGGAAACGTAAGCCACTAAAGTGGTAAGCAAAAATGCGCTTATGCATATTACCCACGAAAGAGATTGAGGTAAATGCATTTGTTTGAACCCGGATTTTGCACTTGAATCGGACAAACTTTCAAAGCGTATGATTTTTCAACTGCAAAGAAGTTGACTTTTATTGCTCAAAACTATTGTCTGTATTGGGTTTCAGCTCTGACATGGCACTCAAAAACGGGCATGAAAAAATGGCAGTGTTTTGCGTTTGATAGTAAGAAGTTCAATACAACCTTTCGCTACTTGAGCGGAATTGCTCTCAACATTTGAGCAATTCCGCTTTTATTTTGCACCTGAAACCCGCGCCAGTTGCGCGATACAGAGGATGATAGAATTTACTCGTTTGGTTCGATAAACCTGATTTGGGTAATCATAGGTTAACCCCTCAGGAAACACCACTTTTTGCA